>JAKDKI010000239.1 GCA_030453435.1 Kocuria sp. | reverse complement strand
CGTTGATCACGGGACGGTACCTTTCCGACATCTCCTGGATGCGTTCGGCCACGAAATCGTGGACCAGTTCGTTACCGCCGGTCTCTTCGAGGGCCTGCAAAGCCTTGCGAGCGATCGTGAGGTAGTCGTTGCCCAGCTGATCGTGTCCTTCTGCGGCCACCACGTAGCGCCGTGCGGGCCGGCCGGCACCGCCCGGGGTGCTGCGCACCAGAGACACTTCAATGATCTGCTCGGCCTCGAGCGCGTCCAGGTGGCGGCGAACGGCGGCGGGGGTCAGTTCGAGATCCTTGGCGATCTGCGCGGCAGAGACGGGCCCGTGAGCAAGCACGAGAGACAGCACCCGCGAACGAGTGGTCTCGTCGTGGTCGGCGCGCACCGGAGTGGCGTGTTCCGTTGCCTGGGAACTCATGCTGTGTGGGTCATCCTCAAGATTGCTGATTGCTTGCGGGATGGGCGTTCGGATAATCGGCCCATGGTGGCGATCCACACTACGGCGGATCTGCAATACACAACAAGGTTATGCCCTAATCCATTCCCAATCCACTAAGGGTGACCTTCCGTGAGTGGGACCCGCCTCACACGAGAGGTTCAGGTACCACCGCATAGACTGTCGTGGTGCTGAACCACGCTGCTCCCACCCAACCGGCACCGGATGCCGATCCCGGTGCCGAGACTCCGGCTCTCCACATCACCGACCTGTCCAAGACATTCGAACGCAAAGGTCGACAGGTGCACGCGGTCAATGGGCTCAGCATGGCAGCCCGGCGCGGCCAGGTCACAGCGCTATTGGGCGCCAACGGTGCTGGCAAAACCACCACGTTGCAGTGCGCACAAGGCTTGCTACGCCCTACTTCCGGCACGGTCCGGCTCCTCGATGAAGACCCTTGGCAGGCCTCTCCTGATGTTCGAGCGCGCGTGGGCGTGATGCTGCAGGACGGCGGACTTCCGCAGGCCGTGCGACCCATGGAGCTGCTGCGCCACGTCAGTCGGTTGTACAAGGATCCCCGCCCCGTCAACGAGCTGATCGAGTTGCTGGGTATCGCACCATTCGCGACGACATCCATTCGACGTCTCTCAGGTGGCCAACGCCAGCGCGTGGGTTTGGCCGCCGCACTCATCGGCCGCCCGGAAGTCCTGTTCCTCGACGAGCCCTCTGCCGGCCTGGACCCGCAATCACGCCAGATCGTGTTCGACCTGATCACCCAATTGCGGGACGCGGGCACCTGCATCATTCTGACCACCCATCTCATGGACGACGCCGCCCGGCTGGCCGACTACGTCTACATCGTCCACCACGGTTCGGTTGCCGCGCAGGGCACCGTTGCGGATCTCGTGAGTACTGAGCAGCACGCACCGGTGGTGATGACCGTGACCCTGGCGGAACAGCGCGCGCGGGATCTCCGTGAGCAACCGCCCTGGCAGACCGACTCGTACCGAGAGATCGAGTGGACCGTGAAGGACCGCACCGTGACCCTCACCGGGGAACTCACAGCGGTACAGATTCGCGAGATCACGGAGTGGGCCACCGCGGACAACACCATTCCTGAAACACTCAGTGTGCAGCCTCGATCCCTGGAGGACGTGTTCTTGGAAGTCTCAGGAAGTGATCCCCGATGAGTACTTCGGCCGAAACCCTCCAGCAGTCCTCGCGGGCCGCGAGCCTTCCCGCACGCGTGGCCGCGCAGGCTCGCTACGAGACCATCACCATGGTGCGCAACGGTGAACAGTTCCTGCTGCTCATCATCCTGCCGATCCTCGCGCTCATCGGGCTCACCGTCACCGACCTGCTCGATTCGTTCCGGCCCGACGGCGCCACACGCCTGGACGTTGCCGTCCCGGGCGTGCTCGTCCTGTGCGTGATCTCCAGTGCCTTCTCGGGTCAGGGTATTCAGACCGGTTTCGATCGCCGTTACGGCGTGCTTCGTTACCTGTCCACCACTCCCCTGGGCCGCGCCGGTCTCATTGCGGGCAAACTACTGGCCATCATCGTGGTCCTCGCGCTGCAGTACCTTCTGATCGGCGGCACCGCGTTTTTCATGGGGTGGCGACCGGACCTCCTGGCGGTGCTCGGTTCCATCCCGTTACTGCTGCTCGTGGCCGTGGCCTTCACCGGCGTGGGCATGCTGATAGCCGGCACCCTCCGCGCGGAAGCCACCCTGGCCATCCTCAATCTGGTGTGGGTTGCACTGGCCGCCGGTGGCGGCGTGCTGTTCCCCACATCCGTGCTGCCTGGTTGGATCTCCTGGCTTGTTGACCTGTTGCCCTCCGCGGCCGCGGGTGAACTGCTCCGTAGTTGTTTCCTGGCGGGCCAGTTCGCCCTACTTCCCACCCTCGTTCTGGCCGCTTGGGCCGTGTTGAGTTGGGCCGCAACCGTCAAGTGGTTCAAGTGGGTCTAGGACCGGCTCGGTGCACGCCTCAATGCACGTTCCTGTTGTGTTCCTTCTGTCCCTCATGGGCGCTCACCGTTTTGAGCTGATTCCCCGACTGGACAGCTAGACTTTCCCTACCTCATCCGTCAGCCTCTGGAAGCACCGTCATGTCTGCCACCGTGTCCCCGTCCGTCACCGATAATTTCTGGTGGCCCTCCACCGTGACCCCCTGGGTCCGTGCCATGGCCATCGCATCGTTGGTGGCCAACAGTCTCTTGATTCTGACCGGTGGCCTGGTCCGCCTGACCGGTTCCGGACTGGGGTGCCCCACATGGCCGCGCTGCACCGACGAGTCATGGACCAACACTCCTGAAATGGGGATCCACGGCGTCATTGAGTTCGGTAACCGCACGCTGACGTTCGTGTTGGCCGTCGTCGCCGTCCTGACATTCATCGCTGTGCTGCGGCTGCGTCACCAGTACCAGCGCATGTTCCTGTTCGCGCTGCTCCTAGGTATTGGCATTCCCGTGCAGGCTCTGATCGGCGGCATCACCGTGCTGGTCGAGCTGCACCCCTTGGTGGTGGGCGCTCACTACATTGTCTCGGCGACCATGATTTCCCTGGCCACGTTGTTGGTCCTGGACACGCGCCGGGCCGGCCTGGCCACGGTCGGTTATGCCCAGCGCCCCGGACAGCTCCCCGGCCGCGAGAAGCCGGTCCGCCTCCTCGCCACGGCCGTGGGCATCCTGTCCGCGATCATCCTGTATGTGGGCACCCTGGTAACCGGCACCGGCCCCCACGCGGGCGATGAGGATTCCGCCCGTCTGGCCTTCGAGCCCCGCATGATCACCTTCACTCACGTGGTCCCCGTGTACCTGATCGTGGCCGCGGTCATCATCGCCATCATCCTGGGCATGAAGCAGAACTGGCCCAAGGTGCTGCTCCGCGCCTACCTGTTGCTTGCCGGTGTGCTGGTACTCCAGGCCCTGGTCGGTTATTACCAATACCTGAACAATGTCCCGATAGCGTCCGTCGCGATCCACATGGTGCTCTCCGCAATCATGGTGTGGGCATCGACTCGGGTGTGCTCCATCAGCTTCCAGGTCACCAAGGATCCCGCCGAGGCCAACGCCGATCGCGCCATTGCCCGCGACAGTGACGTTACGGAGCCGGTGCTATAGGCCCTGTCGAGGAGCCAACCAACGCGCGGCGCAGATACAGACCGCTGCCCCTGTCGATCTCATCGGCGGGGGCAGCGGTCTGTTCAGGGGCAGCGTCGGTCTAGAGCCCGTTAGTCGGCAATATGCGGGGTGGCCGCGCGCAACTGCTCCACGGCGTCCGCCAGCAGGCGCTTGCTGCGCGTGGGAATCGGCAACAACGGCCGCCGAGGCGCGCCGGTGCGGACCCCACAGACTTCCGCCAATGCGTACAACGCCGACAGAGGGCGTTCGTACCCCATGAGTTGCATGAGCGGCGCCAGAGTCGCGCTCCACAGTGCCGCTTCATCCGTGCGATGGTGAACTACTGCGCGGTGGAAGGCAACGAATTCAGGGGCCAAAAGTGCCGCCATCCCGGTGTGCCACGGGGCCATCGGATAGTCGGACACGATGATCTGATCGCCGCTCACTCCGCGCACCGTGGTGGGGTCCGCTCGCTGGGAGTAGAGAAGCTGCCTCGAGTGGAAGAGCCGACCGGTGGCCACGGTGTCCTTGAAAGCCACCACGTTGTCC
>JAKDKI010000238.1 GCA_030453435.1 Kocuria sp. | reverse complement strand
AGACCTCACCGGCGGAGAGGACATCGAGGTGTTCTCCGAGCGCTCCCCCATGGGCCAGGCCATCAGCGGCCGCCGCGTGGGCGACGAACTGACCTACAAGGCTCCCAACGGCAAGGACATCAAGGTCAAGATTCTTGATGCCAAGCCGTTCCACAACTGATATTCACGTCACTATGACGCAGTGATCCGGGGCCGCTCTCTACTCATGAGGGCGGCCCCGGATCATTTCTGAGCTACCGGCCGACTTCACTCTTCGAGGAGGATTCGTGGTTACACATTGGAACCGCCGACCCAGCAAATGGACCATTCCGTTGATTGCCTTGACCGCGCTGTTGGCCGTATCCGCGATCATCGTGCATTTCCTGGGTCAGTCCAACCCGGAGCTCAACACCACGGGTGGCCTGCGCAACATCCTGTGGTTCTCCACGTTCGTTGCCGCGTTCGTCACCTACTTCACCGCGCGTGCGGGACGACGCCGCCGCTGACGCCCCGACACACGCTGAGCTCACCCATTGCCTGGTTAGTGCACCACCACGGGTCGGAAGCCCTGAGCCTCCAGAGCGTCGATGACCTTGTCGCAGTGTTCGTGCCCCTTGGTCTCCATGTCGATGGTGATGGACACATCCCCCATGGACAGTGAACCGCCGATGCGCGTGTGATCCACACCGGTCACGTTCGCGTCCATGTCCGCGATGATGCGCGAAATCAGGGCCAACTCGCCGGGGCGATCGGTGAGCATCATCTTGATGGTCATGTAACGACCGGCCGCCGAAAGTCCCCGCTGGATCACTTTGAGCATGAGCATGGGGTCGATGTTGCCGCCGGACAGCAGAATGACCGTGTTACCCAGGTTCCCGTAGGATTCCTTGAGTTTGCCCTCTAGGATGGCGGCCACGCCCACGGCACCGGCGGGTTCCACGACCATTTTGTTGCGTTCCAGCATGAAGATGAGCGCTTGGGCCAGTGAATCCTCGCTGACCGTTGTGACGTCGTCCGCGAGTTCCTTAATGATCTGGAACGGCAATTGGCCGGGCCTGCCCACGGCAATGCCGTCCGCAATGGTCGAGACCTTATTGAGGGTCACCAGAGCATCGCCGGCCAGCGAGGGCGGGTAGGCTGCTGCGTTCTCCGCCTGTACGCCGATCAGGCGGATGTCCCGTCCCAATTCCTCCGCTTTGGCCTTCACCGCCACGGACAGTCCAGCGAGCAGACCGCCACCACCCACTCCCGCGATGATGGTGTCCACGTCCGGGACCTGATCCACGATCTCCAGGCCCAGCGTGCCCTGACCGGCGATGATGGCCGGGTGGTCGAAGGGGTGCACGAAGACGGCGCCGGTTTCCTCTGCGTACCGCTGCGCCTCCGCGAGGGCCTGGTCCACGGTGCTACCGAACAGCACGACCTCAGCGCCGTGGTCCTGAGTCGCCGCGATCTTGGGAAGAGCCGCTCCCAATGGCATGTAGATCCGTGCCTTGATGCCCAGCTTGTTAGCCGCCAGCGCCACGCCTTGCGCGTGGTTACCAGCCGAGGCCGCCACCACACCGCGCGCCTTTTCCTCTTCCGAGAGCTGCGCCATGCGGATGTACGCTCCGCGGATCTTGAAGGATCCGGCGCGCTGGAGGTTCTCACACTTGATGTAAACCTCGGAGCCGAGCATGCGGGACAACGCGCGGGAATGTGCGACCGGCGTTCGCTCAATAACGTCTTCGAGCATGTGCGAGGCACGTTCGATGTCCGCTGCAATCACCGGCAATTCGCTGAGGCCCACTTCAAACTTCTTTCACTCTGCAATGTGCGCCGCCCACGGGCGGTCGCGGTATCGGTCGACCAGCCTAGAACTTGGGCCGTCGTACGAAAACGCGGCGCCCTCGTTCAAGGGCGCCGCGTTCCATGCTATTACGCGATCAGACGCTGTTTCATTGTGCGACTAAGCGTGGTGTCCGCTGTCCTGCTCAATACTGGCGTCGTGCTCCGTGTCTTTCTTGTGCTTCTCTTCGCGCTTCTGCTCTTCGAGCTCGCGGTCCTTGTGTCGCTTGAGGCGGAAGCGTTGCAGCTGCTCCATGACCTGCTCGCGGGTCAGGTCCTGCTTCTTGGCTTCCTTCTTGATCTCCCACGGATACAAGAACGGCGACCAGGCGATCTGGTCGTCGCGTTCCCAGGAACGCGACGACAGGTAGCGAACAATGGTGTTCAGGATGGCGAGCAACGGCACCGCGAACAACGCGCCCACAATGCCGTAGAGCACAGCACCGGCGGCCACGGCCAGGAACACTGCGACCGGGTGCAGGGACACGGCCTTACCCATGACCAACGGCTGCAGCACGTTGGATTCGAGCTGCTGAACCAGCAGCACCACGCCCAGCATGGCCAGGGCGATGCCCAGACCGTTGGCTACCAAGGCCACCAGGACGGCAATGATGCCGGTGGCCACCGCACCGACGATCGGGATGAAGGAGGCTAAGAAGACCAACACAGCGATGGGCAGCGCGAGCGGCACGCCCAGGAGGAAGGCACCCAAACCGATGCCCACGGCGTCGACGAATGCCACGAACACCTGGATGCGCACGTACTGCGCGAGCGAGAGCCACCCCTTACGGCCGGCGCCGTTGACAGCGGTGCGAGCGCGGTGCGGGAACAGCTTGACCAGGAACAGCCAGATCGATTCGCCCTGCATCAGGAAGAACAGCAGCACGAACAACATGATGATGATGCCGGTGAGGATGTTGCCCGCCGTGGAACCGAAGGTCACGGCACCGGACAAAATCGCTTGCGAGTTCTCCTGCAGGGTGTTGCCGAGTTCCCCGAGCCACTGATTGATGTTGTCCGTGGAAACGTTGAACGGGCTGTCCTCGAGCATGCCGATGAGCTTCTGGAAACCGCCCACCGCACTGCTGGACAACTGGGCGAAACCGGAAATCATCTGCTGGCCGGCCAGGGTCAGCAACCCCAGCACCACGGCTATGAGACCGATTTCCACGATGGCAGCCGCCAAACCACCTGGCACGCGCTTGGAACGCAGCCATTTGACGGCCGGTGACAGCAGGCCCGCCAGCAGCGCCGCAATGGCCACCGGAATGAGAACGGTCGAAACCTTGGACAGCAGCCAGCCCACCAGTCCAATGGCCGCGACCACCAGGATGACGCGCCAGGACCACGCAGCGGCAATGCGTACCGGGGCGGACACCATTTCGCGACCGTGACGATCAGGATTGGAGACCGGCCCGGAATCGTGTTCAGGTTGGTCCGGCTGAGAATGCGTCTGTGATATAGACACGGATGAAGACATGCGTCCATCATGGCACGCCCGGCCGGAAAAACTTATTTCGCAGGTCACTGACCAAACGGTGCAAAAATAGGAGTATGTCCGCTACTTTGCTCCGTGTCCTGGCCCAACGCCGCCCAGCGAGTGTTCTGACACAAGAGGCTCCGAAACGCCCCGAGTTGGAAACTGTACTGCGTGCGGTGGCGGGCGCTCGTTTCGACGAGTCGCTCCCCTCCTGGCGAGTAGCCGTCACCAACCGTCAGGCCGCGTCTGATCTGGCCGCTGCCATGGCCGGGTTGACTTCCGTGCCTAACATGGACGGGCCCATTCCAAGGCTCAAGGGCAAGAAAATACGCCGGCTGGCCGCGTACCGCGGCAGTTTGCAGTGGGCGTCCACGGGCGGGGTGGGGCTGGCTATCATCTTCCGGTTCAATCCCGAATCCGAAACCCCCAAAAAGGTCCAACGCTTCGACGCGTACTCGATTCGGGGGCTTCTGGAGGCCGCCTTTTATGCCCAAGGCTGGGCCACTATTTGGTCCCGCCGCTCCCCCAGCGACGACCAGGTGCTGCGCGAATTCTACCGACTCAGCGACAACGAAGAAATCCTTGGCTGGTTGTTCGTGGGGCGCCCGGCGCACAATTCGGTACCGGATCGTGCCATCAACTTGCCACCCCAGGATCTGGAGATCACCTACATCTAGGTCGACCCCTCGTTCAAAGACCCCGCAGGGACGGGAGCACTAGACCCTACGACGACGCCGCGGGGCCGGCTGGTCCAAAACAAAGCCCCCCCCCGCCCCCAAAACAACGGGTGTTAGCAAAAAGAAATAAAAAGGCA
>JAKDKI010000237.1 GCA_030453435.1 Kocuria sp. | reverse complement strand
TTCTCGGTGGCCCACGCAATGGAGAAGTCCACGCGCCACAGCATCCACACGGCCAGCGCCACAAACGTGACCAGGATGATCGGACCGGCCATGGCCTCGTACCGGCGAATCATCTCCATGCCGTAGCAAACGATGATCACCTGAATGATCCACAAAGCCACAAAGCTGATCCACCCCAGAGTGGAGAGCCCCAGGACGTCGTTGGAGTCCAACGGCGCCAGCCCCGGCCACAGGGCAATGAGCATCACGCGTAGCACCACCGAGGCCAGGTAGGTCTGAATGCCGAACCAGGCAATGGCAACAATTCCGCGCACCGCGGCCGGCAACTGCGCGCCGTGCACACCGAAGGAGATGCGGCTCATCACCGGATACGGAACACCGGTCTTGTAACCCATGAATCCGGACAGGCACAGCAGGAAGAACAACAGCAGCGCGCCAACACCCAAAGCCGTGAGCACCTGCCACGCCCCGAGTCCGAGTGCGAAGAGCCCGATGGCGAATGAGTAGTTGCCCAACGAGTGCACATCGTTGGCCCACAACGTGAAGATGCTGTACGCGTTCCACGTGCGACCTTCCCTGCGCGTGGGGGCCAGATCCACGTTGTAGAGCCGGTCGCTGGTGATGGGCGGCGGTTCGGTCTGAACCGTGCCGGGCGAATATACGTGGTCGAATTCCGGGCGTCCGGCAGCACGTTCGCGTGACAGAGCGGTCTCGTCAGTGGCCATATCCCCTCCTTAGGTGATGAGTCGTTCTCCGGACGCGGCCCTGATGATCTGGCCCGATATGTGGTCCACCGGTGGGCGGGAGACACAGACAGAAACATCTCACACCAAAGGTTGACGTAGGTCACATTCTAACCTAACGTTTTCACCAGATAGAACTTAACTTCCACAATCCGAAAAATGGGCACCCGCGATGGGCCGCCACACAGGAGGAAAACCGTGAGCTACACCGTCAACTCTTCGATCTTGCTGACCGACCTGCCGATCAACGACCGCCCGCAGGCCGTGACCTCCGCAGGTTTCACGCGCGCCGAGTTCTGGTGGCCGTTCCCCACGCCCACCCCCACGGATGCAGAGATCCAGGACTTCGTGGACGCGCTCAAGAACGCGGGCGTCCAGCTGACCGGTTTGAACTTCTACGCCGGTGACATGCCCGGCGGCGAGCGCGGTGTGCTCTCCCAGCCCGCGCGTTCGGAAGAGTTCCAGGCCAATATCGACGCCGTGGTGAAGATCGCCCAGGCCACCGGCTGCAAGGCGTTCAACGCGCTCTACGGCAACCGTCTGGACGATGAGGACGCCGCTGAACAAGACCGGATCGGCGTCGAAAACCTGCAGCGCGCCGCGGATGCCGTGGCTCCCCTGGGCGGTGTCGTGCTGCTCGAGCCCGTTTCCGGCACCGAGGCCTACCCGCTCAAGACCGCTGCGGACGCCCTGGCCATCATCGAGAAGGTGGGCCGCGACAACGTCAAGCTGCTGGCCGACTTCTACCACCTGGCTGTCAACGGTGATGACGTGGAGAAGGTCATCGAGGAGCACGCCGCGAACTTCGGCCACATCCAGATCGCCGACAACCCCGGCCGCAACGAGCCCGGCACCGGTGAGCTGCCGCTCGAGAAGTGGATCGACCGCTCCCGTGAACTCGGTTACGACGGCGTGATCGGCCTGGAGTACAAGGCTTCGCAGGAGGATCCCTTCGCGTGGCTGCCCCGCGAGAAGCGCGCCTGATCCGGCCGCCTCGCCCCTGAGAACAACGAACCACAGAACACCAGTTACACGCGCGGATCACCGCAGAACTTCTAAGGAGAACATCATGACCAAGGTTGCAGTTATCGGATTGGGCATCATGGGCCTTCCCATGGCCAAGAACCTCGTCACCGCCGGCCACGAGGTGACCGGTTACAACCGCTCCCCCGAAAAGGCACAGGACCTCGCCCAGGCCGGCGGCACCGCTGCCGGCTCCGTGGCCGAGGCGGTCAAGGACGCCGAGGTCATCATCACCATGGTTCCGGACTCCCCGGACGTCCAGGACGTGGTCGAGGGTGAGGACGGCGTATTCGCCAATGCATCGAAGGGCGCCCTGTGGATCGATGCGTCCACCATCCGCCCGGACGTGGCCGTGACCCTGGCCGACTCCGCCCGCAAGGCCGGCATCCGCCCGTTGGACGCCCCGGTCTCCGGCGGCGAGCAAGGCGCAATCGACGCAGCCCTGTCCATCATGGTCGGCGGCGAGGCCACTGATTTCGAGGCCGCCCAGGAAGTCCTCAACGGCGTGGGCAAGACCATCGTGCACGTGGGCCCCTCCGGCTCCGGCCAGACGGTCAAGGCCGCCAACCAGCTCATCGTGGCCGGCAACATCCAGTTGCTCGCCGAGTCGGTCGTGTTCCTCGAGGCCTACGGCGTTGATACGGACGCCGCTCTGAAGGTCCTCGGTGGCGGCCTGGCCGGCTCCAAGGTTCTCGATCAAAAGGGACAGAAGATGCTCGATCGCAACTTCGATCCCGGTTTCCGCCTGGCCCTGCACAACAAGGACATGGGCATCGTCACCGCCGCCGCACGCGAAGCCGGCGTCACCATCCCGTTGGGCGCGGTCGTCGCCCAGCTGGTCTCCGCCTTGGTCGCCCGCGGCGACGGCGGCCTGGACCACTCGGGTCTGTTCAAGCTCGCCCATGAACTGTCCGGCGGCGACAAGAAGTAACTTCCCCGGCCCACGCGGGCACGGCGGTCTGAGACAAGATTTCAAGGAGAACATCATGACCAAGATGCGTACGGTGGACGCCATTGTCGCCATCCTCAAGAAGGAAGGCGCAACCGAGGCGTTCGGTTTGCCCGGTGCGGCCATCAACCCGTTCTACTCAGCCATGCGTAATGACGGCGGTATCCGCCACACGCTGGCCCGTCACGTCGAGGGTGCCTCGCACATGGCTGACGGCTACACCCGTGCCGCTCCCGGCAACATCGGCATCTGCGTGGGCACTTCGGGCCCCGCAGGCACCGACATGATCACCGGCCTCTACGCCGCGATCGCTGACTCCGTGCCGATCCTGTGCATCACCGGTCAGGCACCGGTGGCCAAGCTGCACAAGGAAGATTTCCAGGCCGTTGACATCGCCTCGATCGCCAAGCCGGTGACCAAGATGGCCGTGACCGTGCTGGAGCCGGGTCAGATTCCGGGCACCTTTGCCCGAGCGTTCCACGAGATGCGCACGGGCCGCCCCGGCCCGGTGCTGATTGATCTGCCCTTGGACGTGCAGTTGGCCGAGATCGAGTTCGACATCGACCTCTACGAGCCCCTGCCCGTGGCCAAGCCCGCAGCCACCCGTGCCCAGGCAGAGCGTGCCCTGGACATGCTGTTCGCTTCGGAGCACCCGGTGATCGTGGCCGGTGGTGGCGTGATCAACGCCAACGCATCCGAGAAGCTGGTCGAGCTGGCCGAGGTGCTGGACGTTCCCGTGATCCCCACCCTGATGGGCTGGGGCGCCATTCCGGATGATCACCCGTTGATGGCCGGCATGGTGGGTCTGCAGACTTCGCACCGTTACGGCAACGAGTCGTTCCTGGCCTCGGACTTCGTCCTGGGCATCGGCAACCGCTGGGCCAACCGCCACACCGGTTCCATCGACAAGTACACCGAGGGCCGCAAGTTCGTGCACATCGACATCGAGCCCACCCAGATCGGTCGCGTGTTCTCGCCTGACCTGGGCATCGTGTCCGACGCCGACGCCGCCCTGACCGTCCTCCTCGAGGTGGCCAAGGAGCGTAAGGAAAAGTTCTCCGTCCCCGATTACGGCGTGTGGGCCAAGGAATGCATCCAGCGCAAGGGTCAGCTGCAGCGCAAGACGCACTTCACCGAGGTACCGATCAAGCCGCAGCGTGTGTACGAGGAGATGAACTCGGCCTTCGGTCAGGACGTCACCTTCGTGTCCACGATCGGTCTGTCGCAGATCGCCGGCGGTCAGTTCCTGCACGTGTACGGTCCACGCAAGTGGATCAACGCGGGTCAGGCCGGCCCCCTGGGTTGGACCGGCCCCGCGGCCCTGGGCGTGGTGCGCGGCAAGCCCGGTGCGACCGTGGTGGCACTGTCCGGTGACTACGACTTCCAGTTCATGATCGAGGAATTG
>JAKDKI010000236.1 GCA_030453435.1 Kocuria sp. | reverse complement strand
CCCCGGGGCGGCCCACGGCCGCCCAAACCGCGAACTGCGCAACCAGCGCCACAAACCCGCCGATCCCAGCTGATGACGCGGCCATGTCGTTGATCAGGTGGAGTGCTTCACCTACTCGCATAGCAGCCCCTCCCGTTGAGCGCGTCATACAGCGTCGAACGGCTCACACCCAGATCGCGGGCGACGACCGACTTCGCCACGCCGGCCCGGCTCCGCTCACGGGCGGAGGCGATCTGCTCAGCCGAAAGCTTCGGCCCCCGCGCGTACACGCCCTTGCGCTTGGCGATCGCGATGCCCTCGGCCTGCCGCTCGCGGATAGTGGCCCGCTCCAGCTCGGCGACGGCCGCGAGGATCGTCAGCATGAACTCGCCCTGAGGCGTGTCCGTGTTCAGTGCCGGATTGTCGACGAACTCGACAGCGACGCCCTTCGCGGCGAGGCCCCGGACGATCGAGAGCAGATCCGTCGTCGAGCGAGCGAGCCGGTCCGGCGACTTCACCCGCACCTTGTCGCCCTCACGTACGTACGCGAGCATCTCCTGGAGCCGCTCGCGGTCGGCGGTGTTCTTGCCCGAGACCTTCTCAGAGAACAGCCGGTCGACCTCGCCGACCGCTTCGAGCTGCCGGGCCTCGTTCTGGTCGGCGGCGCTGACACGCACGTAGCCGACCACCTGACCAGTGGTGTTCGATGACATTTAGACCCTCCTACGAATGTGTTTGATGAGTTACTAATGGGCCTCGTTCGACGGCGAAGGCGGCGCATTCCGAGTTGTCCGACGGGGTAGACCCTGATCGACATCGAGCTCCTTCTGGCCTCGAACCCGGCGTGCCGAGCCTGATATCGCTCATGCGACACCTCCCGAAGGGAGCATCAACGGCACGTCAGGGCTGCGCTCCGCAAGTCCACTCAGAAGCTCGGCGACGGCACTTTCGGCATCGTGTTCTGCTGAGGTCTCGGCACCGTAGGTCAACTCGCGAGAACCGACGCCACGGTGGTACGAGTTGCTGTATACGCCGGTGGTGTGTGCGACGACCGGGACACTGCGCGGGTGCCACTCGTAGGGCTCGATCTTCCCGATGTGCTGCACGAGGTAGCGGTTGATGTCATCTTCGCGGAAGACCTTCACCACAGACGCCAGGCGACGAATGAACTGGTCGAGCGCCTCGTCCACGTTGCCCTTCTGACGGGCGTAGTAGAAGAACTCGACGGGCTCGATCGTCGCCGTGATGACGATGAGGCGCGGAGCCACCTCGCCCTTGTTCTTGTAGCGCGCCCGAGCGGGCGAGGCGTTGTACGGATCGAGCAGCAGCAGCCAATCGTTTGCGTCCATCGCCGAAGCGCGCAGATCATCGAGGAACAGGAACTCTTCGCCGTTCCAGTCGTCGAGCGGGTTCCCCGTCGCGGCCCGGTAGATCTGCCACGGCTCGCCGTGCAGGTTCGCAGCCTTCATCGCAGCCGTGATGAAGTCCATTGCGAACCGCGTCTTGCCGACGCCAGCCTGGCCGTGGATGTACACAACCTGAGTGCTGAACTCACCTGCACGGAGCTTCGCTGCCGCCCGGTACGCGCGACGCTGACCGTAAGCCGACAAGGCATCGTCGATCTCACGCTGATGTCGCGAGTAAACGTCGAACAACTCATCGGTGAGCATGATCTGGTCGCGGGTGACGTCACCTTGGAGCACCATCTCCCGGAGCGACTCGAACTCCAGCTTCGCCCGCTTCGCCTTCACGTGCGCGCGACCCTTCAACCACCCTGAGTGCCGTTCCCGATAGACGCGCATGTATTCCAGGCCGCGCACCGAGGCGACCTGCTTCGGTGAATACTGGAACTTGTCGGTGTACTTCACATGGACCAGGTAGGCCAGGCCATTGTCGTGCTGTTGAGTGATCTTCCGGCCACCGACCTCCACTGGAGCACCACCGCGTGACCTGTCGAGTTCGAGGTACTGCACCTCGACGCCCAAGATCGCGGCCAACTTCTCGATCGCCGCCGAGGTATCTCGACTCTTGAACTTCAGCAACAGGTGCAGATGGAGGAACTTCGGCAGCTCGACCGTCGACGCCACCGCATCGTCCCAACACTGCTGCGTGTCATCACCGTGCAGGATTCCCTGAGCGTCTTCGACTACGCGACCATCTGCTTCCACCAACTTGACCAGATACTCGCTGATCTCACGGGCGGCCTCCCGCAGAGCGTCGATCCGCTGGGGATCGTCCTTCGGCAGACCATTCGCTGCGTGTGCCTGCTCCAACAGACCGACGAACGCAGGATCGGCCGAGTGCTGCCAGCACTCCGGCTTGATCTGCTGCACCAGCATGACCAGGGTCGGGTTCGCTGCCTTACGCGCCACGGCGACCACCTCCGACGCGGAGAGCAACGATGCGCATCGACGTGCCGATGTACCCCCGATGTACCCCATCGTGCGGGCGGGAACTAACAGTGAAGCGTGAGGGAGTGATCGCCTGAAAAACCAGCGGAATCCCGCCAAGTCCTGGGTGGCGCGGCGAATCTACAAGCCCTTCGCCGCGCCCGTAGACGGAATATGACTGCGCGGGTTCCTCAGAACTCTTTGCAGCATGGATGCGCACTCGATAACGAGGCTCAGGGGGAATGAGTTCTTCATCTGCTGCAGGAATGGCACTCACTTGCCACCGCCAAGGAGAGTGAACTGGCCCGGGTTTGATGCCGCTACTGTTTGAGTCCGGAAGGATGGACAGTATGCCGAAGAGGATCGATCCCCAGTTGCGCGCGAGGTGCGTGCGTTTGGTGCGTGAGCACCAGCAGGAGTACCCCACCCAGACCGCAGCCGTGATCGCTGTTGCCCGCCAGGAAGGTGTGTCCAAAGAGTCGGTGAGGCGGTGGCTTGCCCAGGCTGAGATCGATGACGGGTCCCGGCCCGGTGTGACCAGCGAGGAATCCGCTGAGGTGAAACGATTGAAAGCTGAGAACCGTCGGCTACGGGAGGACAACGAGATCCTCCGCCGGGCCTCGATTTTCTTCGCGGGGGAGCTCGACCCCCGCAACCGCTGATCCTCGCGTTCATCGACCAGATGAGAGCCGAGGGATTTGCAGTCGAGTCGATCCTGAGAGTCCTGGCCCAGCAGGGCCTGCAGATCGCTGCACGTACCTACCGGTCCTGGAAAAAACCTGCCCGTATAGCTATCAGGACTGTCACCGATGCTCTGGTCGAAGATAAGATCCGCGATCTCGTCTGGGCCATTGATCAGCTCACGGGGCGCCCCCGGATGACCCCGGAGGGCCTGTATGGGCGAGGGAAGATGCTCTGCCTTCTCCGCCGCCAACCCGGATTCGCCGCCACCTCTCGGGGCGCAGTGGACCGGGCGATGCGCACTCTGGGCCTGCAGGGGGTGGTCCGGGCTAAGAAGCTGCGCACCACGATCTCGGCCGCGGATGGGACCCGGGCTGGTGACCTGCTCAATCGCGATTTCACTGCCCCCGCCCCGAACCGGGTGTGGGTCACCGATTTCACCTATGTCCGAACCTGGGCAGGGTTCGCCTATGTCGCGTTCATCGTCGATGTCTTCGCCCAGAAGATCGTGGGCTGGCATGCCGCGACCTGTAAGAACGTGGACCTGGTGATGACACCGCTGCGGATGGGACTGTGGCAGCGAGACCGCGAGGACCACCCCGTGGCCACTGGTGAGCTGATTCACCACAGCGATGCCGGGTCGCAATACACATCCGTGCGGCTGAGCGAGCACCTCGCACTCGAGGGCATCAATCCTTCGGTCGGATCGGTTGGCGATGCCTACGATAACGCCCTCATGGAGACCATCAACGGGTTGTTCAAGACCGAGTGCATCCGAACCACGGTCTTCCACCCCGGTCCCTACCGGACTCTCGCAGACGTCGAGTACGCGACCGCTGGATGGGTCGAGTGGTACAACAACCGCCGCCTCCACGGCACCCTCGGGATGCTCACCCCGGTAGAGTTCGAAACGCTTCACTATCAGGGCCTCACCCGAGAGCCCGAACCCACAAAGTAGCGGCCGAGAACCCGGGCCGGTTCATGGGTCCAATCCTCTCAATAACGGACCGGAACAATACCCGGGTCTGTCCGTTAAACGGTGTGTGGGGTCCGGCGGTTCTCATTAGTGAGTGGTT
>JAKDKI010000235.1 GCA_030453435.1 Kocuria sp. | reverse complement strand
TCCGAGACCTTGCATCGCAGGGCGTCACCATGCTGGTGGTGACCCACGAGATGGGTTTCGCGCGCGACGTCGCCGACACCGTGATCTTCATGTCCGACGGACTCGTGGTGGAACAAGGCCCGCCGCGCGAAGTGTTCTCCGCTCCCAAACACGGACGGACCCGGGCGTTCCTGGGGTCGGTCCTGGAACCGGCGTACAACCTGTGAGCCGCGCAATGGACCGCCGTACGGTGCTGCGCGCAGCCGGCCTGGGTGGCCTGGGCTTATTGGGGTTGAGTGCGTGCACCCAGCCCGAGCAGCCGCAACCAACTCGCGAGGACGGGGTGCCCTTCGACCTGAGTCCCGAACAGAACAGCCGGGTCCGCTCCGAGGTGGACCCCGCGGCGCGGGCGTTGCTACCCGAGAAAATCGCAGCGGGTGGGGTGCTCACCGCGGGTGTGCTCAACACCTCCCCGCCCTTGGCATTCAGCGCGACTGATGATGTCACCCCCATTGGTTCTGAGGTGGACACCGCCTACCTCATCGCGGACAAGTTGGGGCTCGAACTGAACCCGCAGGTCACCTCATGGGAAAACTGGCCGCTCAAACTCGGCGCCAACGAGTATCACGTGGCTTTCGCCAACGTGGGTGTCACCGAACCGCGGCTCAAACTCTACGACTTCGCTACCTACCGCGCGGCCTATATGGGCTTCCTGGCGCGCAAGGGCCAGGGGCCGGTGGTGAGTTCGCCGGACGACATCTCGGGGCGGAAACTCTCGGTTTCTCCGGGTACCAACCAGGAAAAGATCATCATGGCCTGGAACGACCAATTGGTCGCGGAAGGTAAGAAACCCGCAACGCTGGATCTCTACTTGGACAACACCAATGCGGTCCTGGCGCTTGCGGCCGGGCGCATCGAGTACTACTTGTCGCCGTTTCCCACGGGCTCCTATTACGCGGCCACCCGCGATGATCTCGAGGTTCGAGGCAAGATCAGCGCCGGGTGGCCCAGTTCGACCCTCGTGGCCGCAACCACGCTCAAGGACTCTGGCCTGGTCAGGCCTTTTCAGGCAGCGCTACAATCTGCCATTTCCTCCGGTGAGTACCGGGAAGCCCTCACACGCTGGGGGCTGGAAGAAGAGTTCCTGCCCGAGTCGCTGATCGTCACGGAGGAGACGGGGATGCCCTCGTAGGGCGAGTGAAGGGCTAGAAGATGTCCTTCTCGTCCGGACGCTTTGCCAACTGTGACTGCAAATAGTCCGTCACAGCCTTACCTGTCGGGATATCTTTTCCGGCTTTCTCGGACATGAACCAGCGATGTTCCAGAACCTCATGGACGATCTCCGCGGATTCGAGCTTGCGCCGCATTTCCGCAGGAACCGCCTCCATGATGGGCACGAAGATCTCACGCATCCACAGCTGTGCCGTGAGATCTTCGGGTAGGCCCGGGTACAACGCCTGCCCGAACTGGCTGATGTCCGTGAGGATGCGGCGCGCCTGATTCTCGTGGGTGTCCAACCCGGTGAGGTGCAGCAGGCGTCGAGAGTGGTGTCCTGGTTCGACCACCCGAGGACGCAAATGAACCTGACCGGAATCGTCGGATTCCAGGGAAGCTTCCTCGACGTCGAAGCCCAGTTCGTTCAACCGCTCCACTCGTGCCTGCACACGCCAGCGCTCATCCAGGGCGAAACTCTCCTCCGCTGTGAGTTCTTCCCACAGGCTGGTGTACGTGGAGACCAAGCGGTCCGAGATGTCGAACGGGTCGACGTTCTCCGGGGTCAAGCCCACTTCCTCCAGGCGACGCTGCATGTGTTCGCCGGCCAGCAGGTCCATGACCTCTCCAGCGACATTGGTACGGGCCAATTCGATGTCGTACTCGCGTTGGCCGCGGGAAAGTTCATTGTGGATCTCACCCGTTTCGGCGTCCACCAGGTAGGCGGCGAAATGACCGGCGTCGCGGCGGAACAGCGTGTTGGAGAGCGAGACATCGCCCCAGTAGAACCCCGAAAGGTGCAACTGGACGATCAATGAGGCCAGCGCGTCCACGAGCAGCTCGACCGTTTGAGGGGAGGGAACTTGCTCGAAAATAGCCCGATATGGGAGAGAGAAACTCAGGTGATCCGTCACGAGAGCGGCGGGTAACGGTTCGCCCTCTTCGGTGAAGCGGTTGGTGACGACCGCGTCCGGGGTGACCGACGGGGTGCCCATGCGCAACAGCCGCCGTAACAACCCGTACTCCCGTTGGGAGTAATGGGGTGTGGTTTCTTTGACCGCCACGACCTTGGAACCCACGTGGGCAAACCGCACCACGTGGCGCGAAATCCCGCGCGGGTAGGCCGCCAGAACCTCGGGCGGCCATTCCTCGAGGGGAATATGCCAGGGCAGGTCCAAGAGCGCCGGGTCCGGGAACGCGGTGTTGATCGAGACCCGTCGGGAACCGGGGGGTGTGGGTGAACCGAGCGGTGCTGGTGCCGGGGAGGCGTTCATGTCACTTGATACTAGTCACCGCGCGTGCCCGTTGGTCGGCGAAAACGCCCAAGAGGTCCGCGAGTTCTTGCGGTCCGCTCACTCGCTGGGCGGCAACAGTCTCTTTGTCCCCCACCTTGATGCCGAGATCCTGCCCGGACAGCAGCTCCATGGCGTCCTCGTCCGTGACATCGTCGCCGGCGAAAACCGTCACGTCCGGCGACGCCGCGGTTTTGATGATCCGCAAACCGTCACCCTTGGTCGCGCTCAGTACGGAACACTCGACCACTTGCTGCCCGGGGGTGATGCGCAAACCGTCCAGAGCCGAGTAGGCGCGGGTCATCTCGTGCAAAGCGCGTTCAGACACCCCGGCGTCCTTGATGGGCCGGGTATGGAAGCACACCCCGGCGGGTTTCAGCTCCGCGCGGGATCCCGGGTAACGGGACACCATGTCTTCGGTCGCGTCCACAGCGCGGTCCAAAAGGGCCAGTTGCTCCGCCGTCAGATTGATGTCATGTTCGGCATCTTCCGGCAGATCCGGCAGGGCCGACAGATCCATTTCCGCACCGTGGGATCCGGACAACACCATGTGGCGATCCGGATCCACTACGTCACGCAAGAACTCCAACGGCCGCCCGGAAATGATGGCCACCGTGGTTCGGGGCAGGACAGCGAGAGCATCCAGCGCGGCTCGGGCTTCGGGCAATGGTCGCGAATCAGCGGGGTCCTCGGTGAAGGGCGCCAAAGTGCCGTCGAAATCGAAGGCGATCAACAGGTGCTCCGCGCCTGCAGCACGGGCCAGAGCGTCACTGACCGTTTCAGTCATGGGATTCACTTTCTGCCGATTGTTCGCCGTACTGGGCGAGGTCCTCCAGGAAGCGCTGAGACCAATCCACCACGTCGTGGGTGAGTACCTGTCGCCGCATGGAACTCATCCGCTTCTTGGCCTCTGCCCCGGACATGTCCCGGGCGTACAGCATGGCTTCCTTCAAACCGTCGATGTCGTGCGGATTGACCAGGATCGCCTGCTTGAGCTGCTCGGCCGCACCCGTGAATTCGGACAGCACCAGAGCACCCGAGCGGTCTTGTTTAGCGGCCACGTATTCCTTGGCCACCAGGTTCATACCGTCACGCAGCGCGGTCACGAGCATCACGTCCGCCGCCATGTACAGGGCCACCATTTCCTCGAACGGATAACCGTGGTGCAGATACCGCACCGCCGTGTTGGCCATGGTGTCGAACTGGCCGTTGATCCGACCCACCATGCCCTCGACCTGTTCGCGCAACTGGATATAGGAGTCCACGCGCTCGCGGGACGGGCTGGCCACCTGGATCAAGGCGGAATTCTCGACCGAGAGTTTCTCGTCCTCCAGGAGTTCTCCGTAGGCCTTGATGCGATGCAGGATCCCCTTGGTGTAGTCCAAACGGTCCACGCCCAGGTAAATGGTCTCCGGGTTGCCGAGTTCCTGCCGGATTTCCTGGGCGCGCTTCTTGGTTTTGGGGTCCGAGGCCAACTCGCGGATGGCCTCAACATCAATGGAGATGGGGTAGGCCGCCGCGTGGACAGTCCACGACGTCTTCTGGTCCCCGGCCCCGCTCGATTCCTGAGCTGACGCGGGCCCCCCCGGAGCGGGGGGGGGGGGCGCCCAAGCCGCGGCCGGAAAATTACCCGCGCCGCTGGTG
>JAKDKI010000032.1 GCA_030453435.1 Kocuria sp. | reverse complement strand
CCTGGGTGTCGATCTGGTTGCCCACGTACACGTCAATGCCCATGCCCTGGGCCATACCCAGGATCTTGGTAGCTTCGGTGAAACCGGAGCGCGCGGTCTTGATGGCCAGGAAGTTTGCGCCTCCCGTCAAGATCTCACGGGCAGCGCTACCGAGGTCCGGCGCGGACTCATCCGCGGCGATCGGGATGGGCGAGTTGGTGACCAGGCGGCGTCGTCCGAGAACTTCGCGGGCGTCGTCGGGCTCCTCAAGGAACTCCATGCCCAGGTCCGCGGTCTGGCGCAGCACCTCGGCTGATTCATTGGCCGACCAACCGCGATTGGCATCCATGTAAAGGTGCGCTTCGGGGCCGAGGCCCTCGCGCAGCACTCGGGCGGCTTCGACGTCCAGTGAGATGGGGCGACGCCCCGTCTTGAGCTTGAAGGTGTTGATGCCGTGCTTCTCCCGGAACTCCAGAGCAATCTGCAAGAGTTCCTGGGCCGGCTTGAAACCGAGCATGTGCGAGACCGTCATGTGATCCGTGAAACCGCCCAGCAGCGATGACACCGGCTGGTTCAGGTACTTGCCAATGACATCCCACACGGCGATGTCCACCGCGCCCTTGGCGGTCTGGTTGTGCACCGTGCGGTCCATGATGGTTTGCATGCGGTCACGAGCGAAGATGTCCAGCCCCGCCAGCTGAGGGGAGAAGATGTCCTCGACCACCGCCACGATGGACTTCTGTGTCTCGCCGTAGGTGTACGGACGGGGCGGGGTGTCGGCCACGCCCACAATTCCCTCGTCCGTGTGTACGCGCACCAGCACGTGATCAGCCTCGTCCACCGAGCCCGATGCGAAGTGCAGGGGGTGTACGTAAGGAATCGAGTACGGGACCGCCTCAATGCGGGTGATTTTCATACTTGGCCTTTCGTGCCAGGGTGTGTCTCGCTGACGTCCATCACGAGGTTCACAAAGTTGTGCAGCAGCGTGGAGCGATCTTCTCTGCGCCACGCCACGGCGAGGTCACTGTCGGGGGAATCTTCGAGTGCCGCATAGACCACACCCTCCAGTTGGAAGGAACGCACGGCCTCCGGGACCACAGCCACTCCCCCGCCGGCCGCCACGAACGACAGCATGGTGGAGGTTTCCTTGGCCACTTGGCCGATCCGGGCCTGGAATCCGCCCTGCCGGCACAGCTCGGAGACCATCCGGTACATCACCGATTCCGGTGGGTAGGTGATGAAGGGCTGTTCCTGAAGTTCGTTGATGGCCACGGGCCGCCCGGTGGCCAGGGGGCTGTGGGAAGGCAGCGCCACCACGAGCTTCTCGCGGGCCACCACCTTGTACTCAATTTCGGAGGAGGCCACCGGGGGACGCAGCACAGCGGCGTCCAACGTGTGATCCCGCAAGCCCGCTTCCATGGCGGGTGTCAGCATTTCGCCCTGCAGCGTCATGGACAACCCGGGCAGAGCCTGCTTCACATGGCGCACGATCTTGGGCATGACCCCGTATGTCGCTGAGCCGGAGAAACCCACGCGCAGTACACCGGTGGCACCGTTGCCCACCTGGTACACATCCGCCTTGAGCGTCTCCACCTCGTTGACGATCTTGCGCCCGCGGTCCAAAAGCTCCTGGCCCGCTGCGGTGAGGTCAACGCGGCGCGTGGTGCGATCCAGTAATTTCACGCCCAGCTGTTCTTCCAGCTGACGGATCTGTTGCGACAGAGGCGGCTGGGCCATGTGCAGTCGCTTGGCCGCACGCCCGAAGTGACGTTCTTCGGCCACGGCGATGAAGTAGTTCAGTTGTCGAAGCTCCATGAGGTCCCGCTTCTTCCCGACATTGTTTCATTAGAATCGTATCTACAATCGCGCGAATTAGGAACATGTTTCGATAAAATCGATGGTTTTACGCGGCGACGGAGCCTCCATCGCCATGCGCCGTCTCAGGCCCGTTCGCGCAGCATGTGTTTCTGGATCTTTCCGGTGGTCGTGCGCGGCAGTTCAGCGACCACATCCACCGAAGCCGGTAGCTTGTAACTGGCCAACCGACCCTTGAGCTGATCCCTGATTTCCGACCCCGTGACAGCCGCTGCCTCCGGGAAGAGCACCACAAAGGCCCGGCCCGTTTCGTCCCACTTCTCGTCCGGAACCCCGATGACCGCTGCTTCCTGAACGGCGGGGACATCCAACAGCGCGTTCTCCACTTCCGCCGGGTACACGTTCTCGCCTCCGGAGATGTACATGTCCTTGATGCGGTCCTTGATGAACAGGTAGCCATCCTCATCCTCCACGGCGATATCACCCGAGTGATACCACCCGCCATCCAGAGCCTTGGCGGTTTCCTCCGGCTTGTTCCAGTACCCACTCATCACGTTGGGGCCGCGCACGATCACTTCACCCGGCTGCCCGGGATCCACGGGATCGCCCAGCGGGTCCACGAGCCGTGATTCCGTGAAGAAGTGCTGTCGACCGGCGGATCCGAGTTTGCTCACGCCGTCGCGCGGTTCGAGCATGCGCACCCCGGGAGCCGTTTCGGTCATGCCGAAGCCCTGCATCACGGCCACATCCAGTTCGGCCCACGTGCACAGCATGCGCTCGGGCAGGGGCGAGCCGCCCACCATGAAGGCTCGAACGGAGGAGAAGTCCGCGCCGTCAAAACCTTCCGCGTGGGACAGGGAGTCCAGCATGGCCGGGACCATGAAGGAGGACGTCACCCGGGACTCTTGAATCTCACGCAGCACATCCGGGGCCCGGAACTGGCGCTGAATGATGATCGTGCCGCCCAGCATGAACGTGGGCAGAGCCATCATGTTGAGACCGGCTATATGAAACAGCGGTGCCACGGCCAGGCGCACCTCGTCCTGGCGTAGGTCCTGACCGATGAGCGCATTGACGTACTGGTAGAACAGGTTGTTGTGGGTCAGCATGGCGCCCTTGGGTTTGCCCGTGGTTCCCGAGGTGTACATGATCAGTGCCAGCTCATCGAGGTCGAGCTCTTCGTCGATCTCGCGCTCCCCTCCGGACTGCAGGAACGTCTCGAAATCCTGCCCCGGACCTCCCCCGTCCACGCTCAACCACGTGCTCACATCCGTCAGCTCCGGCTCCAACGCCGTGGCGTTCTCGCGCTGGTCTTGCCCGAAGGCAACCGTGCTGGCACCGCAGTCGCGCAGAATGTACTCGACCTCGGCCCGGCGCAAACGGGGGTTGATCAGCACCGCGGCTGCATCGAGTAGGCCGGCCGCAAAGAAAGTTTCCAAGATCGACGGGTGGTTGAACCCCATGTAGGCAATCCGATCACCGTGCCGCACCCCGGAGTCACGCAGGGCGTTTGCCAGCCTGCGGACCCGCACCTCGAATTCCCGATAGGTCACGGACTGCCCCTCGAACACCAGGGCGGTCGCATCCGGACGGACCATGACGCGGCGAGCGGGCCACGTGCCGATTCCAAGGTTCACGGTTTTCCTCCTCAGCTCCCGAGGGAGCGCAGCACTGCGACGGACGTCACGTGCAGACCATGGAATCGTCAATCGTTGTGAATGTCAATAGTTATTGATCGCACACATTTTCACCGACCCCGAATCCGGCGATCACGTGATGCAATGGAACCCATGACGGACATGCCCAAAGAGGAACTCACCCCGGATGCCCATGGCTCGTGGGCGAGCATCGTGAAGTCGCTGGTGATTCCCCGCCCCATCGCCTGGGTCTCATCGCGCTCGGCCGCCGGAGTGGACAATCTCTCACCGCACTCGTACTTCACCATGGCCTCTTCCGATCCGGTCATCATTCAGTTCGTCTCGACCGGCGTGAAGGACACGCTGCGCAACGTTCTGGAGACCCGCGAATTCGTGGTCAACCACACCCCCGTAGAGCTCTTCGAGAAGATCAACGCCACGGGCACCGACTACCCGCGGAACGTGAGCGAGTTCGACGAGGTGGGTCTCACCCGGGAGCCATCCCGTACCGTCTCTGCCCCTCGAGTGGCAGAGTCGCCGGCCAGCATGGAATGCACCGTGCACGGCGAGCCCTTAAAGGTGGGCAACGGTTACGTGGTCTTCGGCGAGGTCCAGCACGTAGCCGTGGCCCCGGAAGCTCTCGGCGAGCGCGGCCCAGACGCACGCAGGCTCGACCCCATCGCCCGCCTGGGCCACGACGAGTGGGCAGGTCTCGGCCACATCCGCTCGATCCGTCGCATCCCGTACGACAGCATCAAGAATCCCGCCTAACGCGCCACAGGACCCGCCGCTGCGCAGAGGCCGCGTCTGGTCCGAACAAAAATTGACGACGCCGCCGCGAGAGTCTCGCAGCGACGTCGTCAATCGTGGTGGTTCAGGGCTAGCGCAGGACAGGACCGTCACCGAAACCGCCCCCACCGGATTCAGCGGTCCAGCAACTTCTCCTGGACGATCTGTTCCTTGACCGCGCGGCGCAGTGTCTTACCCAGCATGGTGCGCGGCAGCTCGTCCATGGCCACGATGCGACGGGGGACCTTGTAACGGGTGACCTTGTCGTAGCAATGCTCGCGCAGCTCGTCCTCGTTGAGAGTCATGCCGGGGGCGAGGACCACCGCGGCCACCACGGACTCGTTGCCCTTGTCGTTGGCAATGCCGACCACGGCGGCGTCCTCGATGGAGTCGTGGAGTTTGAGAGCGGTCTCCACCTCGGTGGGTGCCACGTTGAAGCCACCCGTGATGATGACTTCCTTGATGCGGTCCACCACGCGCAGGAACCCTTTTTCATCGACGGTGACGATGTCACCGGTGCGCAGCCAGCCGTCCTCGGTGATCAGCTTGGCGGTCTCCTCAGGACGCTTCCAATAACCCTGAGCGACCTGGGGACCCTTGACCCAGAGCTCCCCTTCCTCGCCCAGGGCCACGTCCTCACAGGTTTCCGGGTCGACCAGGCGGATATCGGTGCTCGGGAAGGGGATGCCGATGGAGCCGGCTTCGCGGTGATCACTGAGCGGATTGCATGAGACCAGCGGTGAACATTCGGTGAGCCCGTAGCCCTCGATAAGCATGCCGCCCGTGGCATCTTCCCACGTCTTGACCAGCGGGACGGGCAGGGTCATGGCACCGGAGACCGCCACACGAATTCCGGACAGGTCTTTTCCTTGCTCCGATGCCGCGTCCAAGACCTTCTGGTACACCGGCGGAACGGCGGGCAGAACGGTGGGCATGGACTTCTTCATAGCCTTGAGGATCAGGTCCGCTCGCACCGTGGGAAACAGCACGAGCTTGGCACCCAGGGACATCGCGAACGTCATTCCCAGAGTCAGTCCGAACGCGTGGAAGAGCGGGAGCACCCCATACACCACCTCATCCGAGGTGGTACCCAGCCAGTGCTGGCCCATGACCGCGTTGGACTCCAGGTTCCGATGCGTGAGCATGGCACCCTTGGGGGCGCCCGTGGTGCCCGAAGTGTACTGCAACAGCGCTACGTCAGTGGCCGAAGGGCGCCTGTGATCCGAGCGAATGGGGTCTGCGCTGATCAGTTTCCGCCACGGAACGGTGCCCGGAGCGGATTCGGTGAGCTCCGCCCGCTGCTGCTTGAGCTTCTTGATGGGCAACTGCAAGGCGATCCGCATGACCTTGGGCATGGCTGCCGTAATGTCCACGGACACGATGTGCTCAATATTGAGGTCTTTGGGCATGGAGGTAATACGAGAGGCGATCTTGTCCCACACGATCGCCACACGGGCACCGTGGTCCTCGAACTGGTGCCGGAGTTCGGGCGCGGTGTACAGCGGATTGTGTTCAACCACGATCGCACCCAGGCGCATGGCTGCGTAGTACGCCACGATGTGCTGCGGGCAATTGGGCAGCACGATGGCCACGCGATCACCAGCCTCCACGCCCATCAGGCGCAGGCCTTCGGCCGCGCGCTGGACCTGGTCGCCCAGTTCCGCGTAGCTGACGCCGGCGCCGAAGAATTCGAGCGCGGTCTTACCGCCGTGGCGAGCCACGGACTTCTCGAGCATATGGATCAGGGAAGTATCGGGGAGGTTGAGGTCTCGCGGGACATCGGGGCTGTAGCTCCGGGTCCACGGACGGGTTGCCAAAAAATCTCGGGAGGTCTCGCTAGCCATGGTGTCGAGGTTACCCGTTCCCGTGGGCCCCCTCACAGACGGCGACCGCACTGGGTCCGCCCGGGACCGCGCGCGAGCGGGTCCCGAGTCGATAGACTCCGATCAGTTGAATCACCGCTCACATGGATGAATCGAGCCCCCATGACACCCTCTTCCGCTTCACGTGACCCGCTGGGCAACGGCAATGCGCCCTGGACCGAGCAGCACGCCACGCCCTTGGACTCCACTGACGCCCAAACCACCAGGCCGCTTCCACAAGCGGACAACGCTGGTTCTTCCCGCTCAGGGGTCGCCTCCGGGCGGTTGCATCGCCGCGATCCGGACACCGGCGTAACCGAGCCCATCCGCAATGAGCATTTGACCCCGCAGGACGAACGGGTCACGGCCACCGCCGAGTGGGACAGCGTGCGCCCGGCGGTACCGGCTCCCGGCAACGGGGCGAGAAGACTGACCACGGAGGACGTCCGCGGCGCTCAGAAGAAGCGGTTCGGTGGAATGCAGTTACTTCCCGGGCTCTTCGGTTGGCTCGCTGCCCTCTCCGTGAGCGGTGTGCTCCTGCTGGCGTCCGGTTTGTTCGGCCCACAATGGGGCATCGAAACCGCCCACGGGATCGGCCGCGCGCTCGACCACGGGCTCCTCAACCCGCAGGACACCACGGGGTGGTTGGCGCTGGCCGTCTTTGCCGTGGTCGAATTCTTGGCGCTGCTCGCCGGCGGGTACGTTGCGGGGCGCATGGCACGGTTCTCCGGCGTGGCCCAGGGTGTCAGCGTTTGGCTGTGGTCCCTGTTGGCACGTGCGATCGCATCCGTGGCCGCTCTGGTCTGGGCTGACAGTGTGGGATTAGCGCCCCACAGCTTGGCCGCGCAGTCCGTGATCGGCCCGGTTCTCGGCTGGGGCTTGGTAGCACTGGCCGCCGTGGTGATCCTGGATCTCATCGCCGCCATCCTGGGTGGCACGTGGGGCACGCGGTACCACCGTAAAGTCGATGCGTGGACCAATTCGAACGTCATTAACACCTAGACTCACATCTGTAGGTGATTCCGGGGGGCGGAATCACCTGGGGAGTACTTGGAGGTCTCAACCCATGCCGTCCACTCTTGTCGCCATTGTCGATGATCATGAAGTGGTTCGCGAAGGAGTTCGCCTGGTGTCCATGACATCGCAGGCGGACGTTAAACTCGTGGGCTCCTCAGACTCCGTCTCAACTCTGCTGGACCAGCTGGGTCGCGATCCCGATAACCCGGCGCTCACAGCGCACGGGGCAAAGCGGATCGAGTGCGACGTGGTGCTGTTGGACCTCTCCCTCGAGGACCGCTCACGGCCGGCCACCAATGTGGAACGGTTGCGCAGCGCCGGCATGAAGGTGTTGATCTTCAGCATCGGTGAGAACGCCACGCTGATTCGTGAAGCCCTGCGCGCCGGCGCGTTGGGACTGGTCCGCAAGTCGGAACCGCTCGAACACGCCATCGAAGAAGCACGCAACATCGCTGACGGCAAGCCCGTGATCACCAAGGAACTCGCCGCCGCGATCGACGGCGACGTGGAGTTCTCCCGTGCCGCGCTGTCCCCGCGAGAGCAAGAAACATTGCGCTTGTACGCGTCCGGCTTCGCTCAGGTCCAGGTGGCGCGGCGCATGGGTATCAAGCAGTCCGCCGTCAAGACCAACATCGACCGGATCCGCGAGAAGTACGCGCGCATCGGCCGCCCCGCGCCCACCAAGATCGACCTCCGCATCCGTGCCATTGAAGACGGGTTGGTCGAACCTGAAGCGGACATCACCACCGCTGAAAAACACTTGTAGCGTTTCCGCGCCACTGAATAATGGTGCGGAATGAACAAACACGTCGCCCCCAAAAACAGCCGTCTGGGTACCTACCGTAAGGTCCCCACGCGGCTTCGACGGAAAAAGTTCCTAGCCACCACATCCCCCCAGGAGCTCGGCCTCAATTCCTACCGGGCGTACTGGCTGTGGATGATCGGCATTTCTCTGCTCACCGTGGCGCTGTTCATTGAAACGCTGCCGCTGCTGCAACAACAACAGACGGCCTTTGCTCCCTGGTACACGGCGTTCCTGGCGGCGATTCTGGTGATCGCGGCGATGCTGGTCGTCTTCGGGGTCCTTCATTCGGTGCAACCGTGGATTCTGCTGTCTCTGGCCGGTGTGGTGGCATTGGGGGTTCTGACCCTGCCCCTGGCGTGGAACGGCGGCGTGCTACTGCAGTATCCCTGGATCAGCGGCTTCATCATTGTGAGCCTCAGCAGCATCACGCTCGCCTGGAGCCCTTGGGCGGCTCTGCTGTACCAGCTGTGCATTGAGCTGGCCTACGGACTAATCATGGTGCAACTCATTCCCGTGGACTCTCGCGCCGATTCCCTGGGTGTGGTGACGTTCAGCCGCATTTGTTTTGGACTCATCTCGATCCTGGTGGTCGTGATTTCCAAACGCGCGGTTGATACCCTGGATCAGGACTACACCGAAGCACTCTCGCAGGAACTCGCCCTCACCCGAAGCCGCTCCGAAACCGCGGACCAGGAACGCATGGACCGCCTCATTCACGACAACGTGATGGCCGCCCTGCTGGATGCCTCCCGCGCGGAGGGACCTCTGACAAAACGCACGCGAGAACTGGCCACCCGAGCGTTGGAAGTCCTCGATGACGAGAACGACCGGCTCTCCGGCAAGACCACCACTATGGTCCACGTACTCATGGATGAGCTCATGGAGTCCCTTTCCCCTTGGCGTTCAAGGGTGCGGTTCAGCAATCTTCGGTCCCATATTCGCCCGGCGGGTGAGCCTCGCGTTTTCGTTCCCACGTTCGTGGCTCAGGGTCTGACGCAGGCCATCACCGAGGCCGTGTCCAACAGCGCCCGGCACTCCGGTACGGACGTCACCTACGTCTCCATGGATGGCGGGCAGTGCCCACCCACCCCCATTAATCCCGAGGGTTTCTATCTGCGCTTCACCGTTCGGGACGAAGGCCGTGGTTTTGCCCTTCACGATGTGGACACACAACGTTTGGGCGTCCGGGTTTCCATCGTGGAGAACATTGAAACGGTGGGCGGAGATGTGGAACTGCGCTCCTCCCCCGGCCGCGGCACCGCGGTGATTCTGACGTGGCCCAAGGACGCACTGTCATGAGGAACTCCGGAATCAGCCCCAAAGCTCTGACGGCGCTGGCCATCGCGGGCTTCGGGGTCCCCTTCGCCATAGGGGTGACCGAGGTGGATTCGGTCAAGGACCCCAACGCCATGATCATGTCCCTCGTGTTCTACGCAGCCGCCGCCGTGATCGTCGCGGTTCCCCGATGGGCTACGCAACAGTTGCCCCTGCTGTCCACCATGCTGGCCGTGCTGTTCTTCATGCTCGCGGTCGAGCAAGGATACGCAGCCACCACAGTGGTTCCCATTGCGGGGCAGACTCCCTGGTTCGCCATGGGTTTCACCGTGATGGTTTTCGCGCTGTGCCTGCGGCAGCGGATCTGGTGGGCGGTGCTGTTATGGGCGGTCGTCTCGCTCATGTCCATGCGGCGCTGGACCATGGTGAACGGGAGTCTGCTACCCACGGAAAGTTATGCCGTAATGGCGCTGGGAGTCTTCGTGGCCACGGGGATGGGATATCAGGAGTTCATCCGGTTCACGCAGCGAAAACGTGAGATCCGGCGCATGCTCCTCACTGCACGCACCAATGACGAGGCCGAGCAGGATTCCAAGAACGCCTCCTATCAGCGTGTGCAATATGTGCGCCGGCTCGCCGGTGGTCTACTCGAACGCATCGCCCATGACCCATCAGAGGTCACGGAGTACGACATCGATCAGTTCCGGCTCACCGAGGCGCAGCTGCGGGACACCATTCGGGGCCGCTCAATTGCGACGCCCTACATCCTGGAAATCACCCGCACAGCCCGCGACCGCGGTGTGCGGGTGGACATCCTGGATGAGCGAGGGCAACCTCTGCCGCCCAAGGTCATGGAGGCCACCACCGAGCAGGTCGCCGAGGTTCTCAATCACGCCCAGTGCGGCGTGGTCACGATTCGGGCCTTCCCCAAAGGCGATCCCACGGCAGTGTTCATCGTGCACGACAATGACGACGAGAACGAGGATCCGATCGCAATCGAGATCGCGGACGTCACCGGCGAGGTCTCGCGCTTCTAGCGCCGCCTACGGCACCCGTTCCAACCCTCCCCCGCTCGCAATGCCGACGCCGCCGCGGTGACCGCACTGCACCGACTCGCACCTCTGCCACGGGGCAGCCGGTTGTCCAGATCCGCCCAGCTGGCGGCGTTCGCCGGCGCTGATGCTGCCTAGCGTGTGCTACATGGAGATACTCATGGATACCTCGACCGGCCCTTTCGACCCGTCCGACCCCGAAGATCACCCGTATTCGGCCTTCGCCGCCATAGACTGCGCGGACGGAAAATCGCGATGCCCGTGGGCCGTGGCGACTCCCGGCACGCTCGTCGACCACGATCACGAATGGGCGGTGTCACCGCGCACGCCCACGGAGTACTTCCAGGCGCTCAGCATCGAACTCTTCGACTCTGGCCTCGCGCGCTGGTCGCAGTCCGGTAGACACCCATCGTGGTACCTGTACATGGCAGACCTCGAACCATCACGGGTGGCACGTCTCGACCAGGACGATGTGGAGGACCTGCTCCTCAACCCGGAGCTCATTCGCAACAGGGCCAAAATTGAGGCAGTAATCCACAATGCACAAGTATGCGAAGACTGGTCGCTCACGGAATGGCAGGAGCTATTGGCCGAGGCCCACGTCCCGCCCCTGGCCGCACCGCCTCTGCGTTCCTTGGATCTAGCGGACAGCACACCGGAGTCCCGGAAACTCTCCGGGCTCTTCCGGGAACACGGGTTCAAGCTCGTCGGCCCCGTCACCGCGCACCGGTGGTTGCAGCGCACGGCCCTGGCCCCCGGACACGTCCAGGGCTGTTTCCGCGCGCAGGCGGAGCGGACTTAGTCGAGCAGCAGGGCGGGTTCCTCGAGAATCCTGGCGACATCCGCCATGAATCGTGCGGACAGATCCCCGTCCACCACACGGTGGTCGAAGGAACCGCCCAGGGTGGTGATCCAGCGTGGGATCACCTCTCCATCAACGACCCACGGCTTCTGCTTGATGGTGCCGAAGGCCACGATGGCCACTTCCCCGGGATTAATGATGGGTGTACCCGTGTCGATGCCCAAGGCTCCGATATTGGTGATCGACAGCGTGCCACCCTGCATATCACCGGGCTGGGTCTTTCCCCGGCGGGCCGTCTGCGCCAACTCATTGAGCGCAATGGCCAGCTCACGCAGGTTGAGGTCCTGAGCATCCTTGATGTTGGGCACCAGCAGGCCGCGCGGGGTGGCCGCTGCAATACCCAGATTCATGTAGCGCTTGATGATGATCTCGGAATCGGTCCACGTGGCATTGACCTGCGGGTTGCGGGCGGCAGCCCAGATCACGGCCTTGGCCAGGATCAACAGCGGAGTGACCTTGACCCCCTCGAAGTGCGGTGAGGTCTTGAGTCGCTTGATGAATTCCATGGTCCGGGACGCATCCACATCCACGAAAATGGATACGTGGGGAGCGCTGAAGGCCGAACGCACCATGTTCTGCGCGGTTACCTTGCGCACCCCCTTGACCGGGATGCGCTCGTCGCGAGAACGGGCCGACGCGTTGGTTGAGGTCCAGAACGTGTCCGGGCCGTCCTCTACTTCGCGCAGGTGGGCGGCGTAAGCCAGCAAGTCACGTTTGGTGACCTGACCGCCCTCACCCGTGGCGGTTACGTCCGCAAGATCGATACCCATTTCCTTGGCGGCCTTGCGAACCGGCGGTTTGGCCATGCTGGGGCGGCGCGGGATGGATGCCTGAGCGGTACCTTGCTGTTGGGACGCGGTGTCGTCGAGGGAACGCAACCATGTCTCCCCACGGTCGCGGAACTTCCCGGCCTTGTCGGCCAGGTCCTGGGCCGCGGTGCCCAGACCCGACTTGGAGAACCGATCGGCCCAGCCTGCGGCCACACGTGCCGCACCTCCCCGTGCCGAATCCTGGTCCTGCCGGGGAGCGGGTTTGCCCTGCTGGTCGAGGCCCTGGGGCTGCTCAGCGTCGATTCGCATGGCCGTGCGGGTGCGCTGGCGGCGTCGCACCGGGTCAGCCTTGGGGCCCGCACCCACGAGTGCTTTGCCGGACTCACTGGAATCCATGCTGCGCCCGCTTCCGGACGTGGATTCCTCCTTGGGGCCCAGCTGTTCGGGCCTGGGCTCACCCTCCACCCCGTCCTTGGGAGCGGACCCGGTGTACCCGGGATCGGGCGTGCCCGACGGTGCGGACTCGGAGTCACCCACGGTGATGATGGGCGTGCCCACCTCGACCGTGGTGCCCTCGGTCACCATGATGTTCAGAACGGTTCCGGCGAACGGCGAAGGCAGTTCCACCACGGACTTGGCGGTCTCGATCTCACAGATCACCTGATTGACCGAGACGGTTTGCCCCTCGGCCACCTTCCAGGACAGGATCTCCGCTTCGGTCAGGCCCTCGCCCACATCGGGCAACGTGAAAACCTGGGACATGAGTTCTACCTCCTGC
>JAKDKI010000031.1 GCA_030453435.1 Kocuria sp. | reverse complement strand
ATCATCACGTGTTATCAAGGATATCCCCTGCGGACCGGTTTGGCACGGTGGGATCGAGGAGCTTTGCGGGCCTGACCATTCCCGGGCCGAATCGACTGTGGACTCGGTCCATGGCCTGCTCAGCAGCCCCCCATTCCTCTTCGCGACCGTCCAGGCTGAGCTGCAGTGCATCATCGGATGCGGCCAATTTTTCAGCGCGAACTCCCAGCAACCTTACTGACTGCTTTCGGGGTCCCAAATGGTCGAGAAGGGCTGCTGATTCCGTATACAGCTCATGTGCCGATGTGATCGGATGGTTCAGCGTCCGCGAGCGCGAAATCGTGGAAAAGTCCGCGTACCGCAGTTTGAGTCCCACGCGTTCCGCCCGTAACCCGTGGCGACGTAGCCGTGCGGCAGTGTCGTGGGAGAGCCCGAGCAGCACCCGCTTCAGCTGAGCGGTGTCCGAGATGTCTTTCTCGAAGGTGCGTTCGGCGCCCAGGCTCTTCTCTTCACGTATCGGTGTCACCGCGCGCGGATCGTACCCGTTGGCCAGTTGATGCAAGTGGTGCCCCGCGGCGTCCCCCACGAGCGAGCGCAGCCTGTTGACGGGTGTCTGGGCGATGTCCCCGACCGTGGTCAGCCCGGCGCCCTGCAGAATAGCAGCGGTGCGTTTACCCACGCCCCATAGTTTGGTCACTGGCAATTGCGCCAGGAAGGCCAGGGTGTGCTGCGGCTCGACGATCAGCAGACCGTCGGGTTTGCAATGGGCGGAGGCGATCTTCGCCACGGTTTTGGTTTCGGCTACACCCACGGAAGCGGTCAGGCCGGTACGCCTCTCGATCTCCGCCCTGATGCGTCGGGCAATCACCACCGGCGGGCCGAGGCGGCGAATCGCACCGGAGACGTCCAGGAACGCCTCGTCCACGCTGAGCTGCTCCACGCGATCGGTGATTTCGCGGAACATGGCCATCACGAGACCCGAGTAATAGCTGTAGTCCTCTCGGTGCGGTTCCAGTACCACCGCGTGAGGACATGCCGCACGGGCCTGAACGAGCGGCATCGCGGAGTTCACGCCGAATTTTCGCGCTTCGTAGGAGGCGGACAGCACCACGGAACGCGCCCCCAGCCCGGCTACGATGACCGGTTTGCCGCGATGTTGAGGCGTCCGTAACAGTTCGACCCCCACGTAGAACATGTCCATGTCCACGTGCAGGATGGCGCAACGGCGGTACTTGTCCAGCTGTTCCGGTGTGGGGCCACGGCTCGACTGAGACGTGGACCTGGAAGATGCGCCACCTGTCATACGAGCTCCCCCTCCCCTCAAGTCTCCGTGTCAGCTCGACCGAACGGTTTTGGAGAACAAACACCACGTTCTCTTCCGTCACCCTCACCCTAAGTATCGGCACTGACACGCAGAGACCAGTTCGGCTTCCCGATAGGCTGGACCGGTGCTTTGAGCAGTCAGTCAGCAGCCGCTCGAAGCCGTACCAACCCAACCGCCCGGACGATAAGGTGCCCGCCGTATGACAGAGACGCCAAACCCCGCACCAACAGCAGGCACCGAGGACGCGCAGTTCTCACGGGCGCTCAACGAGCTCCTGGCGGAATTCTTTGCGACGGAACGGGACCGCGTGGCACGGATTTCTCTGAACGCCCCGCAGCTGGTGGATTCCATCGAGCGTCTCACGGCCGGCGGCAAGCGGCTGCGTGCGCGGTTGAGCTATTGGGGTTGGCGCGCAGCGGGTGGCGCGACACTCGAGCCCGCTATCGTCCGTGCAGCCGCGGCGCTGGAATTATTCCAGTCCGCCGCGCTCATCCACGACGACATCCTGGACCGCTCCGACACCCGCCGCGGGCAGCCCAGCGTCCACCGCGAGTTCGAGCGGATCCATGACCGGTCCGAGTGGCGCGACGACGCCGCCCACTTCGGTACCAGCGCCGCCATCCTCACGGGGGACATGAGCTTGTCCTTCGCAGAACAGCTGTTCGCTCAGGCCACCTCCGCACTACCCCGCGAGCACGAACGGGCGGCCCGAGCTATTTTCGACACGATGCGCACCGAGGTCATGGTCGGCCAGTATTTGGATGTGCATGCCGAGGTGGCTCCCACTCCTGACGACCCCGACGAGCAATTGACACGTGCCATGGACGTCCTGCGCTATAAATCCGCGAAGTATTCGGTGGAACACCCGGTGCGGATCGGTGCGGGATTGGCCGGGGCGGACGAGGAATTCCTGGCGCACTGCTCGGCCTTCGCGCTCCCGGTGGGTGAAGCGTTCCAGCTCCGAGACGATGTGCTCGGGGTCTTCGGTGATCCCGAGACCACGGGCAAACCCGCCGGAGACGACATCCGCGAGGGCAAACGCACGGCACTCGTGGCCCTGTGCGCCAAGGGCGCTGTCGCGGAGGACCTCGATTGGTTGGATTCGGCTCTTGGGCGCAGCGACCTGAGTGAGGCCGACATTCAGCGCGCCCGCACGCTCATGACGAACAGTGGCGCACTCGGGCACGTTGAAGATCTGATGAGTGAATTGGTGGCCACCGCGGACCACCAACTCTCCACACTCCCGACGAACGAGGTGGCCCGCGCCGGTTTACGCGCACTCGCGGATGCCGCGGTGCGACGTAGCCGGTAGGCCTACCAGCCCAGGGCTTGAGCGCGGCGTCGTACCTCGGTTTTGCGGCCATCGCGCAGCGCGTCCACCGGACGGCCGGGCAAGGACTCGTCCGCGGTGAACAGCCAACGGATGGCTTCCGCGTCCGTGAAACGAGCGTCCCGCAGCACGGCGATGGTGCCCTTCAGCGCGTTGAGGGGCTGGCCGTTCACCAGGAATTCGGCGGGTACCACACGAATGCCGTCCTCGGGTCGGCGAACCTCGAGGAACTCGCCCTGGTCCATCATGCGGTGCACCTTGGTGATCTGGATATCCAAGGTCTCCGCGATGTCTGGCAGGTAGGTCCATTCCCCCACCAGGGAATCAAGTTCGGCAAAAGTTTCGGTGCTGATATCGGATGAAGGATTCACGGACAATACTTTGCCACGGTTAGCCGATCCGGTCAGTTCTTCAACTCGCCCAGCCAGGTCGGGTACTCTGGTCAAGCTGTCACGGCTCGCGTGAGTCGGTGGCCTTCCCCTCATCCTCGTACTTAGGCAGGAAGCACGAACATGCCGGTTGAGCCGCCAGAAGATCGTCCGTCCGCCCGTTCCTTATGGGCCCGGCGAGCCACCAAGGGTTCCGCAGTCACCGCCCTGGCCGCACTGTCGGCCATCGGGTCCCTGGGCACCGCCCACGCGCAGTCGCCCGTGACGCCCCAAACCACTGGCACTTCTCAACATGCCCAGGCATCCGGGGAAATCACCGTTTCCGCTGGAGATTCCGTGTGGTCCCTGGCCACCAAGCACGGTGTGACCGTCGCCGATCTGATGAAGGCCAATAAGATTCCGGCTCACGCCATGGTGCGCCCCGGCGACCGGCTCACGATCCCCGGCAAGCAGAAAGCAGCTCCCGAGGCCAAGCCCGCCGAGAAGCCGGATCCCAAGGCCCCTGCGGCCCGCCACACAATCGCTTCCGGGGACACCATCTGGGACCTCGCGGCCAAACACGACGTCAGTGTGCTGGAGTTGCAGCGGGCCAACGACCTCGACGCATCGTCCTTGCTCCGCCCGGGTCAGTCCCTCAAAATCCCCGGCACCCAAGCAAAGCCCAAAGCCAACGACGCCCAGGCGCCCGCCGCGGCGTCGTCATCGCCAGATCCCGCGCCCCAGCCCGAGGCGGCCGAGGCCGAGAAGCCCGCTGCCGCTGCCAAGCCCGCAGTGGGCGACTCTTTCGCCGGCCGGACCTACCCCAAGCACGTCGTGGATTCGGCGAACAAGCACCACACCGAGCTACAGCAACGCGACCTGCCATCCCAGGAAGCCGTGCAGTCGATGATTCGCGAGACCGCCGAGTCCATGGGTGTGGATTCTCAACTCGCGCTGGCCCACGCCGCCCAGGAATCCGGCTTCCAACAGGGCGTGGTCTCCCCCGCCGATGCCGTGGGCACCATGCAGATCATTCCGTCCGCCGGTGAGTGGGCCTCCAACCTGGTCGGGCGCGACCTGGACCTGTTGGACACTCAGGACAACATCACCGCCGGCGTGGCCATCGTTAAGGAACTCCAGGACAAGGCCCCGTCCAAGGAACTGGCCATCGGAGCGTATTACCAGGGCCTCCACGGCGTGAAGTCCTATGGTTTGTTCTCGGACACCAAGGACTACGTACGAGCGGTTTCCGCTCAGGAAAAGCGATTTGCCTGATCAATCCCCCCAAGATCGCCTGACCGGCACGCTGCTGGATCACCGTTACCGGATCCAGCGGCGATTGGCCACGGGCGGAACAGCCTCCGTCTACGTGGGTCTTGACGAGCGGCTCGACCGCAACGTGGCCCTCAAGATCATCCACCCCCACTTCGTCGATGACCCCAGGTTCGTGGAGCGCGCCCAGCGCGAGGCAAAGGCCGCCGCCCGGTTGCAGCACCCGAATGTGGTGGCCGTGCTCGACCAGGGCCAGACCGCCGATGGTGTGGTGTACCTGGTACTCGAGTACGTCGATGGCCCCACCCTGCGTCATGTGATCGCCCGCGAATCCCCCATGACCGCTCGCCGCACCCTGGACCTGCTCATCCCGGTGCTGCGCGGGCTGGCCCACGCGCACCGTTCCGGCATGGTCCACCGGGACATCAAACCCGAAAACGTCTTGTTGACCGCCGGCGAAGATGTCAAGGTTGCAGACTTCGGCCTGATGCGCGCCGTGGACGAACACACGTCAACGAGCACCATCCTGGGCACGGTCGCGTACGCCGCCCCTGAACTCGTGGGCCACGAATCCGTGGACCAACGCTGCGACGTGTACGCCGTGGGCATCATGACCTACGAGATGCTCACGGGGTCTCGCCCCTACACCGGCACCGCCCTGCAGGTCGCCAACGCGCACGTCAGCCGCGACGTCCCCGCACCCAGCCGGATCTCCTCCGGTATCCCGGACAGCCTGGACGAATTCGTACTGCGCTGCACCGCACGGAACCAGGATGCCCGCCCCGCCGACGCCGCAGCCCTCCTGGACCTGGCCCTCGCCATCCATCGTTCGTTGCCGCCCGTGAATGATCCGGTCTCGCTGAACCAGCCGACCCATGTGATTCCGGCCTCGGACGAAACCCAGGCCTTGCCGCATTCCGGTCAGGCGAATGTGCCGAATGATGCAGAAACCACGGTGCTGTCCGCTCAGCCACAACGTGCATCCTTGACCGAGCCGATTTCCGGTTCGGAAGTTCGCGACGCCGCCACCCGCGCCGTTCCCGCCGCCGGCATCCTGCCGAAGTACGACCTGGACGCCACCCAGACGGTCGCCATGACAGCCGCCGGATCCACCGCGCACCGAACGCCGGAGCAGCCCCGCGTCACGCTCAACCCACAGCCACAGCCCCTGCATCTGGCCATTGGCGCCGTGGTGTTCGTGCTGCTACTTGCTCTGGCCGGGTTTCTTGGCTGGTGGCTCGCGTCCGGGCCGGGCACCACGGCCAACACCGTGCCCGACGTCTCCGGCATTCCGGTGGCACATGCGGAACGAACCTTGGGCGCTGCCGGCATCAGCAACGTGGGTGTCCACACCATGACCAACGCCCAGATCCCGGCGGGTTCGGTGATCTCAACGGACCCGGGCGAGTCCGCTCAGGTTCGAGGGATAGAACAAGTGGTCCTTCTGGTGTCCGAGGGCCCCGCCCAATTGGACGTCCCGCAGTTCCAAGGCATGACACTTGACGATGCTCGTAACGCGATTAGCCAGGCAGGATTCGCCGTAGGCGGCATTCAAACCCAGTTCTCGGACCAACCGGAGGGCACCGTCTTGCAGCAAGTGCCCGCGGCCGGCTCCAAGGCGGAAGAAGGCACTGCCGTTGACCTCAATGTGGCCACCGCCAGCCCGCCGGAGCAGGTGCCCAACGTTGTGGGGCAGAACGTCGACTCCGCCCGGGAGTCATTGGAAGAACTCGGTTTCACCGTGGAGGTGAACCGCCCGGTGGGCTCAACCCTGGATCGCGTGGTTCACCAACGCGAAGACGGGGACACGGTCATCCTGACCGTGCTATGAGCCCGCGGTATTGCCGAGATCGGGACCCCACCCTCACTGAACAAGCACCCCTGAACATGGCCCAGGGCCGGTACCCCGTTCCCGGGTACCGGCCCTGACTGGTTCTGAATGTCTATTGCCGGATCAGTAGGTGCCGAAGTTCTGGGTAGCGAACACGCGACCGTCAGCAGCGGTCGCCAGACCGAAGCCCGCACCGTTGAACTCGGGGCTCATGATGTTGGACGCGTGGCTGGGGCTGTTCATCCAGAAGTCGAAGAAGTACTGGGCGGTTGCCCGCGCGGAGTCACGAGACTGGACGTCGTAGGCGATGTTCTCCGCCATTCCCGTGGAGCCGGAAGCCGTGGTCTGCTGGATGAAGGACGGGTTGTGGCTGGCTGCACCGCTGGAGGCCATCTGCTCCGACCAGCCGGAGGCAATGCCGTTGAGCGCCCCCACGTTGGCCAGCGGCTGGAGACCCTGCTGGGCGCGGGCGTCATTCATCATGCCCAGCAGTTCCTGAGCAACCTGATCTGAAGAGGACTGGGGACCGGAGCTGGACTGAGTGGTCACCTGGTTCAGCGAGATCGAAGCGGACTGCGCGGTCTCGGGAACCGAAGCCGTCTGGCTCGCGGCGGCGGGTGCAACCATGGCCCCGGTCAACGCGGCAGTGGCGGTTCCGGTCAACACGATCTTCTTCATAACGTTCATTCGGTGCTTCTCCTGACGGTTCAGCGTTGGCTCGCCCCAAGTGGGGCATGTCGTGAAACACCGTATGAACCATAGAAAAGGCCGGTCAAAACAGAAACGTTATGACACCGTTATTTTCCCCCGATATTGGGCGGTTACAAAAGTAACCGAACTGCGATCGCGGGGATCAAAGCACATCGCGGCACCGAAGAATGATATCCGTCACAAGACTCATTCAACGGTGCCGCGATGTGGTCGATGGATCTCAGTTCTGCTTGGAGAGGTACTCCGCTACCAGGAACGCGATTTCCAGCGACTGCATGTGGTTCAGGCGCGGATCGCACAGAGTTTCGTAACGCTCTGCGAAAGACGACTCGTTGACCGGGTCCGAACCGCCCAGGCACTCTGCGACGTCGTCGCCGGTCATTTCAACGTGGATACCGCCGGGGAACGAGCCCAGTGACTGGTGTACCTCGAAGAAGCCGCGGACCTCGTCCACCACGTCGTCGAAGTTGCGCGTCTTGTAACCGGAGGGCAAGGACACGGTATTGCCGTGCATGGGGTCCGTGACCCACACAGGCTTGGCGCCCGAGCCTTCGACTGCCTGAATGATGGCCGGGAGCTTCTCGCGGATGTTCTTGGCACCCATGCGGATGATGAACGTGAGGCGCCCCGGTTCGCGGTTGGGGTCCAGTGCGTCGATCAGGCGCAGCGCGTCCTCACCCGTGGTGGACGGGCCGAGCTTCACGCCAATGGGGTTGCGCAGGCGCGAGAGGAGGTCCACGTGGGCGCCGTCGAGCTCGCGGGTGCGCTCTCCGATCCACAGGAAGTGACCGGACGTGCCATAGGGCAAGTGGGTGCGGGAATCGATGCGAGTGAGGGCACGCTCGTAGTCGAGCAGCAACGCCTCGTGACCGGCGAAGAATTCGGTGGTCTTGAGGGCATCGAAGTCAGCCCCGCAGGCCGCCATGAACTTGACCGCGTGATCGATTTCGCGAGCCATGGACTCGTAACGGGCGTAAGCGGGGTTGGCCGCGAATCCCATGTTCCATGCGTGCACCCGGCGCAGATCCGCGAAGCCACCCGTGGTGAAGGCACGAATCAGGTTCAGGGTGGACGCGGAGGTGTGGTAGCCGCGCAGCATGCGATTGGGGTCGTGGACACGGGACGCTTCGTTGAAGTCGAACCCGTTGACCATCTCACCGCGGAAGGACGGCAGGGTCTGGTCACCGCGGGTTTCCAGATTGGAGGAACGCGGCTTGGAGAACTGGCCCGCCATGCGGCCCATCTTGACCACGGGCAGCGACGCACCGTAGGTCAGGACAACAGCCATCTGCAGCAGAGTCTGCACGCGACCCGAGATCTTGTCCGCGGTGGCACCGGCGAACGTCTCGGCGCAGTCACCGCCCTGTAGGAAGAATGCCTCGCCCGCAGCAACGGATGCCAGACGCTCACGCAGCAGATCCACCTCACCGGCGAAGACCAGCGGCGGAACTGCGTTGAGCTCCTCGATGGTGGAGGCGAAGTCCGGGTGCTCCGCCCACTGCGGATGCTGACCAATGGTCCGATTGCGCCATTCGTCCAGGCCGGGATAGTTGGCGGCACTGGGTGAAGGGGTAGTCATGGCGCTTGCTTGTTCAGACTGAGTTACAGAGGTCATTGTCCCAGTCTAGGCGTTTCGATCCGAGGACTGGTCATCGTTTCCATCATGTGAACGCCCGGGCAGTTTAGAACCGAGCTGCTCGGCCTGCTCGCTCATGGACGCGGACACGGAGCGACCTTTTTCGCGCGCGGATTCAGCTGCGTCCTTGACCTGGGTCCTGAACTGTTCGCGCTTCTGCTCCGCCAGTTCCTTCTTGTAATTGGCGGCGTATACGTGCACGGTCTCTTGACCCGACAGTTCCTGGATCGCGGCCATGATCTGATCGGTGACCTCCCGCATCACGGCGTGATCACCGTGCTGCCCCTTGAGGTGGGAAAAGTCCAGCGGCTTACCGAAGATGGTCGTGACCTTCGCCTTGCGAGGATCCGGGAACTTGGAACCGAGGGGCTGGATCTTGTCCGTGCCCACCATGGCGATCGGTACCACGGGGGCGCCGGTCTCCAGGGCCAAGCGAGCCACGCCGATCTTGCCGCGGTAGAGGCGACCGTCCGGGGAACGGGTGCCCTCAGGGTAGATGCCCAGCAGCTTGCCGTCCTCCAGGGCCTGACCACCAGCGCTCAGCGCCTTGGCGCTGGCCTTACCGCCGTTACGGTCCATGGGGATCTGATTGATGGCCCGGAAGAAGGCGCCCACGATCTTGCCCTTCGCGCCGGGGCCCGTGAAGTACTCCGACTTGGCCAGGAAGTACACCTGGCGGGGCACGGCCACGGGCATGAATACTGAATCAGAGATCGACAGGTGGTTGCTCGCCAAGATGGCGGCACCCTGGGAGGGGACGTTCTCCAGACCGACGGCCTTGGGGCGATACACCGTGTTCACCACGGGACCCACCACGTAACGCTTGAGGAACATGTACACCATGACTCGGATCCTTCCGGAAAGCTTCTGTTGAACCACTTGGCCGCGACATCGAACGGGTCAGATGCGCGCGGATCAGCCGTGCGCGTATCGAATTCCCCGCTGGATTCTCTCACGACAATTGCTCGGACTGGCACAATGGCGCCATGAGCTTTGATCCCGCCACGCACGGCCATCAATTCTTCCCGGGGTCCGCATCCGTGGGGGTGCTGGTCCTACACGGGTTCACCTCCACGACCGCCTCGGTCATCGAGTGGGCACGTGCCATTCACCGCGCCGACGACGCCGCCGGCCACCAGCCGTCCGTGTCCGTCCCGTTGCTCCCCGGTCACGGCACCAGCTGGGAGGACCTGGCCCAGGAGAAATGGCACGCGTGGCGTGACGCGGTGGACCACGAGTACTGGAAGTTGCGCGCTCAGCATGAGCACGTGGTGGTGTGCGGCTTGTCCATGGGCGGCGCGTTGGCCGTTCAACTGGCGGCCCGGTATCACGTGGCCGGATTGCTCCTGGTGAATCCGGCGCTGGCTCTCGTCAACCGCACTGCTGCTTACAGCCATATCGCCAAGCACGTGATTCCGTCGGTGGCAGGCATTGGCAGCGATATCAACCGGCCCTCTGAAGGCGAAACCACCTACGACCGCACTCCCCTGGCCGCCGTGGCACAGCTCAATCTTCTGATTCGCCAGGCCATCAAAACTCTGCCCGCCGTGACGGCCCCGGCAATGGTGTTTCGCTCAGCCGTCGACCGTATCGTGGCCGACGCCTCCGTGGACCTCATTCGGGAACGCAGCGCAGGCCCGGTGGAGGTTATTGCGTTGCCCAACAGTTTTCACGTGGCCACCATGGACTACGACCGGGGCATCGTGGAGACGGCGTCCCGCCAGGCGGTGCAGAATCTCATGCGGGGCTTGGACCTGACTCAGGTACCGGGCGAAGCGGCGGCGTCGGCATGACCACACGAGACAACCGGGATCAGCACCCTGATGACGATTTTCGCCGCATCATCGAGGGCAACGACTGGGAGAACGTACCCCGTGACGACGAGGACGCTGAGCCGTGGGCGGATGAGATCCCATGGGAACCGGTGGAGCAGCCTCCGACCGACGTGCCGCTCGAACTCTATGAGTCCGATGAGGACGAGTCCTACAACCCGGATCCCGGAGAGATCACCCGCGGCGTGAGCGCCAAGATGGTGCGAGCGGTTACGGTGATCCTGGCGGTGCTCGTGATCATGATCGGCTTGGCTGCGCTGCCTGGTTCGCTGCCCACAGTGGTGTGGGCAGCTGGTGTGGCCGGAGTGATCGGTGGCCTGTACCTGGTGTATCGCGCCTTACCGGAAGATCCCCGCGATGACGACGGTGCCGTGGTCTGAAGTGGGTGGCAGTCTCGAAGGTGGACACGTCCATAAATGCCACATCATGACGCACATCACACAGTAGGCTTGCTCAATATCTCCGCAAAGAAGGTGCTAAATGAGACGCGTAAGCGTACCCCCCGTAGTTGACCCGCTTCCGCACAACAGCGTGGCCGAGATCCTGGCCCGCCAAGCGAGCGAGAACCCGGACCTCGTCCTGTACACGATCCTCGCCGAAGGCAAGGAACGCGATGTTACGGCGCGTCAGTTCCGCGATGAAGTGATTGCCGTGGCCCGAGGGCTGGCCGCACGCGGCATTCAACCCGGCGACCGGGTGGGGATTCTGAGCCGCACGCGCTACGAGTGGTCGCTCGTGGACTTCGCCCTGTGGTGGGTGGGCGCGGTTCCCGTCCCCGTATATGACACGTCCTCTCCGGACCAGATCGCCTGGATTCTTTCCGATTCCCAAGCCAAGGCCATTTTCGTCGAGACCGATGAGCTCGCTGAACGCGTAGAGTCCGCGGCCGCTATCACTCCGTTCGCAGCTTCATCACGGATTTGTGTCTTCGACACGGCGGATCAGAAGTCATCGCTGGAAACCTTCATCGCCGAGGGTGCCGATCGGACCGACTTCGAGAATCCCCACGACGGAATCTCCTTGGACGACACCGCGACCCTGATCTACACCTCGGGAACAACCGGCCCGCCCAAGGGTTGCGAACTGACCCACCGGAACTTTGTCGGGTGCTCGGCCAACACGATCCCCGTGGCCTCGGAAGTCATTTATCCGGGTGCCCGAACCCTGCTCTTCCTGCCGCTGGCTCACGTGTTCGCGCGGTTCGTGGAGGTGATCGCAATGGATGCCGGTGTGACCCTGGCCCATACGTCGGATGTTTCCGGACTCATGGAAGATCTGGGTCGTTTCCACCCCACATTCATCCTGGCCGTTCCGCGCGTGTTCGAGAAAATCTTTGTGGGTGCGCGTCTGAAGGCCTCCGCTGCCTCCCCGGTGAAGAAACTCATCTTCGCCCGTGCCGTTTCCGTGGCCGTCGAGTGGTCCAAGGCATCGCAGGCCGGCAAGGTTTCGCCACTCCTGGAGGCTCAGCATCGCCTGTACGACAAGCTGGTCTACTCCACCCTGCGCAATGCCATGGGTGGCGCGGTCCGTTATGCCGTATCCGGTGGTGCGGCCCTGGGCTCACGCTTGGGTCACTTCTTCAACGGGATCGGTGTGTATGTGGTGGAAGGGTACGGCCTGACCGAGACCACCGCCCCCATCTCCGCGAACTTCCCGAGCATCAACCGTTTGGGCACCGTGGGCCATCCGATCCCGGGTCACGAGATTGCGATCGCTCACGACGGTGAGATCCTGGTGCGCGGCAATAATGTGTTCCGCGCCTACCACGGCATGCCTGACAAGACCGAGGAAAGCTTCCACGACGGTTGGTTCGCGACCGGTGACCTGGGTGTCCTCGATGACGAGGGCCTGCTCACGGTCACGGGTCGTAAAAAGGAAATCATTGTGACCGCCGCGGGCAAGAACGTGGTCCCCAACATCCTCGAGGATCCCATCCGTGCCTCGGCCACCGTTGGTCAGATCATTGTGCTGGGCGACAACCGGTCCTTCATTTCCGCGCTCATCACACTCGATCCGGACACCCTGCCCAAGGTTTTGCCCACCCTGGGCCTGGACTCCTCGCTCACTCCCGCGCAGGCGGCCAAGGAACCTGCCGTCATCGATCACGTGCAGAAGATCGTGGATCACGCCAACGCCAAGGTCTCCCGCGCGGAGAGCATTCGGAAGTTCGAGATCCTGGATCACGATTTCACGATTGAGGACGGGTACCTGACGCCCTCCATGAAGCTCAAGCGTGCCAAGGTCATCGAGGACTACTCAGCCGAAATCGACGCGCTCTACGCTAAGTAGGTCTGAACAAACCGATCCGCGAGACAGACGGAGGCCCCGCAGCTAATTGATATGCCGGGGCGCCCGCTGGGGTGTAGCCATAGGTGGGGCTTATTGGGCTCAGTAACCGGGCCCGTTAGGCGGGGCACCGGGTGGGCGA
>JAKDKI010000234.1 GCA_030453435.1 Kocuria sp. | reverse complement strand
AGCTCGTGGTGGAGACCATCGAGGACTTCTCCGGTGAACAGGTCCAGCACGTGGGCATCGACGGTTGCGGTGCACCGCTTACCGCCCTCACGCTTACCGGCCTGGCTCGCATGTACTCCACGCTGGGCCGCGCGGCACGTAATATTCAGGCCGACGCCCGCGCCGCCACGGTCGCGACCTCCATGCTCGACTACCCCGAATACGTTCAAGGCCCCGGCCGCTCCAACACCGTGATCATGGAGGAACTCGACGTGATCACCAAGCTCGGCGCGGAAGGTGTGCTGGGTCTGGGCACGCGTAGCGGCTGGTCCGTGGCCATCAAGATGCTCGACGGTTCCTCTCGAGCCAATGCGCTGGTGGGCCTCACACTCCTCGCCCAGGTAGGTGCCATTTCCTCCGACGACGTCGCTCGCGTCCTGGACAAGGTCCTGCGCCCCATTACCGGGGCCGGGAAACCCGTGGGGGCCATCAAGCTCGCGCGTCCCGTTCTGGACCTGCTCGCCTGACCCGCACACTCATCCTCTGTCCCACGCCGTCTTGACCCGAGCTGTCGCGAACTGTTCCGCACCAGCCACGTCGCACCTATTCCTGGAGGCACTGCACCGTGAGCGTGCGTCTCAAGATCAATCCCGCGGACGGCACCCAGGCACTGACCCAGTGGCGTCAGGACCCCGAATCGACACCGCGTAAGACCACGGCGTTGGCCGTGCGCTACTGCTTGGAAGAGCTGGCAACCCGCGCCGAGGGCAACTCGGTGGAAGTACGCGTACCCCCGTTCGGTGTGACCCAGTGCGTGGCCGGGCCTCGGCACACGCGCGGTACTCCCCCGAACGTGGTGGAGACCGATGCTCTCACCTGGCTCCGGCTGGCCACCGGACAACTCGACTGGGCGAGCGCCGTGGGGAACGGGACCGTGGCGGCGTCGGGAACCAGAACCGACCTCTCGGACTGGCTACCGCTGTTCAGCTGACCGGGTTGTCAGCAAACCCCCGGTCCCCCGCCAGCGCTGGTGTGAGCGGTCACGGCGAACCCGCGATAGCCTGGAACCCATGAGTTCCATGCCCCACACCACCCCCGAACACGCATCCGACGAGCCTTCGCGCGAAGAGAAGATGACCATTCGCCGCGCTCCCAATCTGCTCGCATTCCTCATCACCGGTGCGATTCTGGGTGCCGTGGCCGGCGTCCTGTTCGGGTTGCTGGGTCCGGAATCCCAGTTCTACACCCGCGGCTCCATCATGGGGTTCTTCCTGGTCATCGGCCTGGTGGTCGGCGCAGGCCTTGGCTCGGTCGTGTCATTGATCGTCGACAAGATTTCGCTCAAGCGCACCCGCGATGTCACCGCACAGGTTGATGACGTACACGACAGTGGTGACCGCCCCGGATCGTGAGACACTGCTCTTGTGGTTCGATCCGATGGAAAACTCACTCATGACCTCTTCCCCGGCGAAAAAGGCCCCCAGGACGCATGCGGCGTGTTCGGTGTGTGGGCCCCCGGCGAGGACATAGCCAAACTCGCGTACTACGGTCTGTACGCCTTGCAGCACCGCGGGCAGGAGTCTGCGGGCATTGCCACGTCGAGCGGCGACCGTATTTCGGTCTACAAGGACATGGGCCTGGTGTCCCAGGTCTTCGACGAGACCGTCCTGAACACCCTCCAAGGACATGTGGCCGTGGGCCACTGCCGTTACTCCACTACGGGTGGATCACACTGGGCTAACGCGCAGCCCACCCTGGGCGCAACTCCCCACGGAACCGTCGCATTGGCGCACAACGGTAACCTGACCAATTCGGCTGAGCTCTACGACCAGCTCATCGACAAGTCCGGTTTCCCCTCCCGCGGCGAAATGGCCCAGGGCAACACCACGGACACCGCGCTGATCACGGCGTTGCTGGCCGAGCACCCTCACAGCTCGCTCGAGGACGCCGCCATGCACCTGCTGCCCAAGCTCACCGGGTCCTTCTGCCTGTCCTTCATGGACGAGACCACCCTGTACGCCGCTCGCGACCCCCAGGGCATCCGTCCGCTGGTGCTGGGCCGCTTGGAGCGCGGCTGGGTAGTCGCTTCCGAAACCGCCGCACTGGACATCGTGGGCGCCTCGCTGGTGCGCGAGATCGAGCCCGGCGAGTTCATCGCCGTGGACGAGAACGGCCTGCGCACCCGTCAATTTGCCGAACCCAAGCGCGCGGGTTGCGTGTTCGAGTACGTGTACCTGGCCCGCCCGGACACCACCATCAACGGCCGCTCCGTGTACGAATCCCGCGTGGAAATGGGCCGCCAATTGGCTCGCGAGCACGCGGTCGAGGCCGATCTGGTCATGCCCACCCCGGAGTCCGGAACCCCCGCGGCCATCGGCTACGCGGAGGCAGCCGGTATTCCGTTCGGTCACGGCCTGGTCAAGAACTCATATGTCGGACGCACGTTCATTCAGCCCTCGGACACCATCCGACAACTGGGCATCCGGCTCAAGCTCAACCCGCTGCGTTCGATCGTCGCGGGCAAGAAGCTGATCGTCGTGGACGACTCGATCGTGCGCGGCAACACCCAGCGTGCACTGGTGCGCATGCTGCGCGAAGCCGGTGCGGCGGAAATCCACATTCGGATCTCATCCCCGCCCATCAAGTGGCCGTGCTTCTACGGCATCGACTTCGCTTCGCGTGCGGAGCTGATCGCCAACGGGCTGGCAGTGGAAGACATCCGCGCCTCGCTGGGTGCCGATTCCTTGGGGTACATCTCTCAGGAAGGCATGGTCGAGGCGACCAAGCAGCCGCGGGAGATCCTGTGCACCGCATGCTTCTCCGGCACGTACCCCACTCCCCTGCCCGAAGCCGACAAGCTCGGAAAGGCCGTGCTTGAAGCGCCGGGCAGCTCAGCGCCGTCGGCGAAGCACCACGAGCTGAACGAGACCGAACCTCAGACACCTGCCACCCAGGAGAACAGCGCATGAGCAACATCCAAGACGGCGCCAGCGCCCAGTCCGTGACCTACGCGAGCGCCGGAGTGGACGTTGAAGCCGGTGATCGCGCCGTGGAACTCATGAAGTCCGCGGTCAAGGCCACTCACTCGACCAACGTGGTAGGTGGGGTGGGCGGATTCGCCGGTCTCTACGATGTCTCGGAACTCACAAAGTACCGCAAGCCATATCTGGCGACCTCCACGGACGGCGTGGGCACCAAGGTGGCCATCGCCCAGAGCCTGGACATCCACGACACCATTGGTTGGGACCTGGTGGGCATGGTTGTGGACGACATCGTGGTGGTGGGCGCCAAGCCGTTGTTCATGACCGATTACATCGCCACCGGCAAGGTGGTTCCAGAGCGCATCGCGGACATCGTGCGTGGCATCGCCGCGGCGTGCGACGCCGCCGAAACCTCTTTGGTCGGTGGCGAGACTGCCGAGCACCCGGGCCTGCTGGCCCCGGACGAGTACGACGTCGCGGGAGCGGCCACCGGCATCATCGAGGCCGACGAGCTGCTCGGCCCGGACCGCGTGCAGTCCGGTGACGTGATCATCGGCATGGCATCCTCCGGCATTCACTCCAAAGGCTACACCCAGGTGCGCCGGGTGATCAATGTGGCCGGCTGGCAGCTGGATCGTCAGGTCTCGGAACTCGGACGCACCCTGGGCGAAGAACTGCTTGAGCCCACGCGCGTGTACGCGGCCGATGTCCTGGACCTGGCTCGGGCCTTCCCCGTCAACGGAGAAGACGGGCAGACGGGCCACGGCGTGCGCGGATTCTCGCACGTGACCGGCGGCGGTTTGGCAGCCAACCTGGCACGGGTGCTGCCCGCAGGATTGCAGGCCACCGTGGATCGTTCCACCTGGGAGTTGCCCGCCATCTTCCAGCTGGTCGGTCAGCTGGGCAACGTTCCCCAGGCCGATCTGGAACGCACCCTAAACCTGGGCGTGGGCATGGTCGCAATCGTCGATCCGTCTGTGGCGGATGCCGCCGTGGAGCACCTCAACAAACGCGGCGTGAGCTCTTGGATCATGGGTCACGTGGGCCCCGTGGATCCATCCGCCAAGGACGCCGGGTTGGACTGGGTCCAAGGCGCCAAGGGCGTGAACGGCGGCGGGGTGCTCATGACGGGCAAGTACGCCCACTGAGTCATTCGCGGAGCGGGAAGAAAAGCGCACAAGGAACCGCCCCAACCACTTGTGGTGTGGGGCGGTTCCTTGTGAACT
>JAKDKI010000233.1 GCA_030453435.1 Kocuria sp. | reverse complement strand
GCGCCAGATCGAGCTCCTCACCCACATCGCTCGCGGACTCTCCAACGCCCAGATCGGCAGGGCCATGCATCTGTCCGAAGGCACCGTCAAGCAATACGTCTCCCAGCTCTTCAACACCCTCGGCATCGACAACCGTGTCCACGCCGCCATCACCGCCTACCGACATGGACTCATCACCTGAAGCCGACCCTGACCACACTAATGGTGGGTAGTGGCGCACTCGAGAGCATGGTCATCGTCGGCATCTAGATGGCGGTCGTCTACAGCGGCGCAATCTTTTAACCAAAGTGGACAGCGCGTCCGCGATCAGTCCCCGCTCCCCTGATCGTCGAAGGCAGTAGCGTCGTGACGGTTTCGATGCGCGTGATGATCGCGAGGGATGGCTACAAGCACCTCCTGCGCACGGTCGCGGCCAAGGACGACGACCGCGAGCCAACCCCGTAGGGCCGGCAAAGTAGTTGCGTTTCGATCGGGTAGTTTCTGCGGTTCCCAGATTACGGGCTTAAGGGTCGTTCGTGCTGTCCGCACAGGCCTCAGTCAACCTGCGTCTCGATGCAGTAGCGTCGCAGTTCTGCGATCATCGCGGTCTTGGGGGTGCTGACGAAGCGGAACGCATGGCTGAAACGGACGCGCATTCCTCCAGCCTCGAGGTAGCCGTCGCAGGAAGCGCGTCGTCCGTGGGTGACGACAGAAATGACCTCCACCCGCTCGGGAGAACGGCGGGCGCACCTCTCGGGCTGCACTGGGGCCGCTGTGTGTGGATTTCTCGATGAGCGTCCAGCTCATGTCATCGGCAAGCCACTCGGAGAGGGCCTCCAGCTCTCCCTTGGCCCGGTTCACAACGAAGTCTCCGTCAACGCACTTCCGTGAAGACTCATGGTGCTATGGCTCGATCCGATGCGCCCGGCCCTTCTCCGCGATCGGCACGCACATTTCGATGGGTCTATCAGGCTCCCAGCTGACCTGTCCTTGGTAGATGATGCCGAGTTTCCCGGTGGCGCCGTCTCGCTAGTCGGCCATGGCGAAGCAGTGTCGCCGCCGTGTTGCTCCTGCTCACGTCTCACAACTCACATCGAGTCGCCGCTCGCCCATGAGCCGAACTTCGGGGACGCTGCTGTACCACGCATGATGAGAATCACGCAGGGCACGTAGAGTGCTGCGGCGCAGAGCCAGAGGAAGCCGTCGGCGTTGATGTAAGTGAGCGCGAAGATCGTTGTGAAAGCGACCGGTCCGAAGATCGATGTGACGCTGTTGATGCTGGCGAGCACACCCTGGAGGCGCCCTTGGTGCTGTTCATCGACGCGCTGGGAGAGAAGGGTTTGCAGAGCGGGGAGGCCGATGCCACCGATCCCCAGTGCCGCCAAGATAGGCGCCATGGAAAATGCGTCAGTGACAATCGCCAGGCCTACGAGACCCAAGGCGTCGGTAACACACCCGATGATGACTGTTTTTGCCTCACCGATCCACTCCACGATGCGGCCAGTAAGGAGGGCCTGCACGAGAACCTGTACGATCCCGAAGACGGACAGGGAGATTCCAACTTCGACGGGACTCCAGTCGAGGCGGTGTTCAGTAAACAGCACCCAGGTCGCACCTGGAGCCTGCCCAATGAATTGAACAAGGCCGAATGCGACTAATAGGAAGGTAATCCCAGGCACCGCGCTGAGGCCGGGGCGACCACGATGCTGAGCGAGCGACGCAGAGCGCGCAGGGGAATCAGGACGGGTCTCGCGTAACAAGATAAAGGTGAGTGCCAGATTGCTCGCTGAGAGAAGAGCAGCGAGCAAAAACGGCAGATGTGGCGAGATGGCACCGAACAGTCCACCCATGGCTGGCCCCGCGATCATTCCGCCGCCATAGCAGGCACTGAGTAAACCGAAACGCTTGGCGCGCTGGTGGGGTGGCGTGATGTCGGCGATCACGGTGGCGGTGACCGCATTGGTCGCTCCGGTTATCCCAGCCACTGCACGGGCGATATAGAACACCGACAGAGCGGATGTCGTGGCGAGCACGAGATAGTCGACGGTCGCACCGGCCAGGGAAACAAGCAGCACCCGGCGGCGGCCGAATCGGTCCGACAGTGTTCCCAGTACGGGGGCAAAGATGAACTGCATTACCGCGTAGAGCGCGATCAGCACTCCGACGTTCAGCGGAACCGCATCAGCGGTGACCCCTGCCTCGTGTAGCAGTGCGGGAAGAATCGGCATCACCAGGCCCATGCCGGCGGCGTCGAGGCTAGCCGTGATGAGGACCGTGGCCAACGAGCCACGAGCGGAAGTGAGAGATGACACCTTATCAACGATAAAGTTATCGATGATAAAGTGCAAGCATGGCTCAGAAACAAGCGCGACTCGATCGTGCAGCAGTCTTGCGCGGTGCGAGGCATGTGCTCAATAACACGGGGATCGACGGTTTCACCACGCGGGCGCTGGCTGCGCATCTGCGGGTGCAGCAGCCAGCGCTCTACTGGCACTTTCGGACAAAGGGCCACCTGCTCGGATCGCTCGCAGCTGATGTGCTTGATCGCGAACACCACGCCTCACTCCCAGAGTCAGGGGAGCGCTGGGACGACTTTCTCCTGCGCAACGCGCGGAGCTTCCGGACAGCGCTTCTGGCAGTCCGGGATGGAGCACGGCTGCACGCAGAGTTTCACCGTCAAAAGAGTGACCAGATGCCAGCGGGCTCGGATGCCCCCGAAAGTCAGATCGAGTTTCTCGTGTCCGAAGGATTCGCTGAGGTCTCTGCGGTCCGAGCTCTCATGGCTATCAGCCGCTATACGGTCGGTTTCGTACTAGAAGAACAAACAGCGCTCGACAACGGATGTGAGCCTGTCGATCAAGACCTAGATTTCGAGTTCGGGTTAGTTGCAATGGTTGAAGGGCTGGCATCAAAGCGATGAGGGATGCTCGCGCTTTGGGTCTCTGCGTCAGTAAGGTCAATCCTTTCCCGCTCCCGCAGCACCTCCTCCGCGATACTGACGATTCGCTCATGGCTACGGAGCTCACTAACGAGCAAATCAGGGACCGTATGCATGTCGCGTCGCGATCGCGGAACGGCACATCAGCAGCATCTTCACCATGCTCGACCTTAACGAGCGCACAGGAAACAAGCGCGTCATCGCCGTCCTCGAGTACCTCAAGAACTAAGCGTCGAGTGCGTGACCGGCGCGATGACCATAGGTAACGGCGGTTTAGCATCGGTGCCGCATCTTGACACGACTCAATCCGCGACAGCTAACCTCCGCATATGGAGTTCGACGGAATGGAGATCCCCGACGATATCGAGGTCACGGTCTGGGGGAGCAACGAGCACCGGCTCTGTAACGTCTGCCGCGCAGAATGCGACCCCGAGCCGAGCGGCGCCGACGGGTACGGCGTGTGAATCGTCTACGTCTGCCGCGACCACGGAGTCCAATCCGTCGTGGACCCATTCGAGCATCTCCGTTGAAGCGCGCTCTTCGCTATCTCCCTGCATTGACGCAAACATCGCGCTCTCCGCCTTCCGAGGGTAGATCCCAAGATCTGCGGCGCACCTGCCCAGTGTGACGATCTCGATCAGGGTCATGACCGCTGGGGACGGGTACCGGTACCTGCTGAACGCAGTTGTCGCTGGCGACGGGGATCGCGATGCGTCGTCAGCGCTGACAAGGTACTACCTTGAAGCAGGAACGCCTCCCGGCATCTGGCTCGGGGCCGGCCTCCCAGGACTCGCCGGAGAGATCGCCGTCGGTGCCTCGGTGAGCGAGGAGCAGTTACGGCGCCTCATGGGGCACGGGCAGGATCCGAACAGCGGCGAGCAACTGGGGCGTCCGTACCGAAAGTTTGCCACCGCGGGCGAGCGGACGCAGCGCCGCCTCGATCAGCTCCCGAAGTCCCTTACCGCAGGTGAGCGTACCGCGCAGCAAGCGCTGATCGAGGCGGAGGAAGCACAGAAGCCAACGAATGCGCCGGTCGCAGGGTTCGATCTCACGTTCTCGGTCCCGAAGTCCGTCTCGACCCTCTGGGCAGTTGCCGACGGCGGCACGCAAGCACTCATTGCCCAAGCTCACCACGCAGCGATCCGAGACATGATCGCCCTACTCGAGCGCGACGTCGCGATGACCAGGGTCGGCGCGAAAGGGGCGCGTGGCGCCGTCGCGCAAGTCGACGTGCGGGGTGTGATTGCGACTGCCTACGATCATTACGATTCTCG
>JAKDKI010000232.1 GCA_030453435.1 Kocuria sp. | reverse complement strand
TTTCCCGCGGCCGCACCATCCGCCAGTTCATCCTGGGCGTGCTGTTGATCCCCTCGTCCATCGTGGTGCTCGCGTTCACCGTGCTCGGCGGAACCGCGATCCACCAGCAAGTGGAGTCCAATGCCATTGCACCGGACGGCACCGCAGCCACCCTGCCGGCCCCGGAGGAAATCTTCTTCGTGGTCCTGGACGGGCTACCCGGCGCAGGAATCATGGCTGGCATCGTGGTCATCATGCTCGCGATCTTCTTCATCACCACGGCGGATTCCGCCTCGGTGGTGGCATCGCAGATGTCCCAGCGCGGCAACCCCGAGCCCAAGAAGACCGTCACGGTGTTCTGGGGCCTGTGCATGGCCGGCATCGCCGTGGTCATGCTGCTGGTGGGTGGCCAGAACGCGCTCACGGGCCTGCAGAACATGATCACCGTGACCGCGCTGCCGTTCACCGTGATCATGTTCGGAATGGTGGTGGCCTTCCACAAGGATCTGCGCCGCGACCCCATGATCATTCGCGAGAAGTATTCCCGCTGGGCTATCGACAAGTCCGTCCGGCACGGCATCGACGAGTACGGCGATGACTTCACCCTGTCTATCGAGCGTGCCTCCGGAGACAAGAGCAAGTGGGCCGCGGGCGCGGACTTCGATTCCACCGCCCCCGAGGTCACCGACTGGTACCAGCGCACGGACGAGGACGGCAATCCCGTCCCGTACGACTACGAGACCGGCGAGTACACGGAGGAGAACGACGTCGTCACGACCAAGGACGATTCCGAAAAGTAGCCGCAGCAGCACAACGCGCCGGCCTCCCTTCGGGGAGACCGGCGCGTTTTTCGTGTGGCGTTACGACGACGCCGCCCAACTAGCCGCCTGCGCCGTGCGCCTTGGCCGGGCGGTACAGCATGAGGGCCTGGGACACCTTGCGGGGCGTGGGGCGGGTACCTCGCGACATGTGCACCACATCGCCTGAAGCTCCCGCTGCGAAGATCTTGGAGGATTCACGGCGTGATTCCCGCTCGCGGTCCAGTTCCTCCGACAGCTCCGTGACGCGTGACTGCAGCGCACGCACCTGGTTCTCCAGCTGCATGATCCGCTTGATGCCCTCCAGGGACACGCCCTCCTGGGACAGTTCCTGGATCTGGCGCAGTTTCTCCACGTCCAGCTGGGAGTAGCGGCGCGCGCGGCCCGATGCTCGGGAGGGCGTGACCAACCCCATGCGGTCGTACTGCCGCAGGGTCTGGGGGTGCATGTCCGCGAGCTCGGCAGCCACCGAGATCACAAAGACGGGCTGTGTGAAATCAAGTGCCATGTCACTGCGCTGCCTTCTCACTCAAGCCGGCGCGGGGTTCGAAGGACTCTGTGGCCTCCGCGAACGCGGTGACCGCTTCTTGAGCCTTCTCGTCCAACGTATCCGGCAGATCGATCTGGACCGTGACAATCATGTTGCCGGTCTTCCCGCCGGAAGTGAACCCTTTTTCCTTGACGCGGAACCGTCGACCGGAGGATGTCCCGGCGGGAATCCTCACATTCACGTGGTTTCCGTCCAGGGTGGGCACCTCAATGGTGGCTCCGAGCGCGGCCTCACCCACGGTCACCGGCACGGTGACCGTGACGTTCTGGCCGTCGCGGGCGAAGAACGGGTGATCCTGGACCTTGATGGTCACGAACAGGTCGCCGTTACCGCCCGGGCCGGAATGGCCCTTGCCGGACACCTTGAGACGCTGACCGTCCTTGACGCCCTGCGGCACGCGCACCGTGGTGGACTGGCCGTTTCCGCGGCGCAATTTCACCGTGGTGCCGTTGTAGGCCGAACGCAGCGGGACGGTCGTGGTGGTGTGGATATCCTCGCCCTTGGCGGGCGGGCCCTGGAAACCACCGTAGCCACCGGCACCGCCGAAACCTCCCGGGGCCCCGGTGCCGAAACGCGTTCCGCCACCTTGTCCGCCGAACTGCGCGAACAGGTCCTCGAATCCCGCACCGCCGGACGTCGAGTAGCTCGTGCGGCGACCGCCGCCTCCACCACCGAACATTCCGCCGAACAGATCCTCGAAGCTTGCGCCTCCCGAGGCGCCCCCACCGGGGGCACCCGCGCTGAAGCGAGCGCCGGAACCCATGGCCCGGATCGCATCGTACTGTTCACGTTCTTCGGGGTCCGACAGCACCGAATTGGCCTCGGTGATGTCCTTGAACTTTTTCTCCGCGGCAGCATCACCGGCGTTCTGGTCCGGGTGATACTTACGGGCCAGCTTGCGGTAGGCCTTCTTGATGTCGGCCTGGGATGCGTCCTTGGAGACGCCCAGGATGCTGTAGAAATCCTTATCGATCCAGTCCTGACTGGCCATGACGCCTCCTTTCCTTTAAAAGCTTGTGGTCATTCAGTCGATTCAGGGCGGGTCTCGTCATGAAGACCCGCCCTGAATCACTCAACTCAATTTACGGCTGCGCCGCAACGGCTACCTGTGCGGCGCGAACCACACGGTCACCAATCTTGAAGCCGGACCGCAGCACCATGGACACGTGGTCCGGTTCCACCTCATCGGTGGGCTGCTGCAGTACCGCCTCGTGCACGTTCGGGTCGAAGACCGCCCCCACCTCGCCGAGTCGTTCCAACCCCTGACGGGTCAGCGTTTCCTCGAGCTTGGTGGCGATGGCCGCGAACGGCCCGTCCGTGAGGTCACCCGCCTTGCGAGCGGCTTCGATGTCGTCCAGAACCGGCAACAGCGCGGTGATCATGTCCGCGGACACGAAGTCCCGCAGCTGTTCCTTCTCGCGGTTGGTGCGGTTCTTGAAGTTCACGAACTCCGCTTGCAACCGACGGAGGTCATCAAGACGCTCGTTGGCGAGCCGTTCCGCGGCATTTTCACCTTCCGGTGCGGTGTCCTCGGAGGTCGACGACGCCGCATCGGCGGCTTCCACGCCCTCGGACTGCGGGGTGCCGAGGATGTCATCCACGGTCAACCCCGGTTCGCCCTGGGACTGCGCTTCGCCGGTCGGGTTCTGAGCGGGCTGCTCCGGGTCCTCCTCCGGCACGGACTGGCCGTGGCCCTTGGTGTTCTCGGAATCGCTCATGCTCACTTCTTTCCGTTGTCTTCATCGTCGACGACCTCGGCGTCAACGATGTCGTCGTCTTCCTTGGGAGCCTCGCCCGCGTCCGCAGCGCCGGCATCTGCCGAAGCGCCGTCGGCCTGAGCCTGGGCGTACAGGGCCTCACCGATCTTGGTCTGCGAGGTCTGCAGCTTGTCGAAAGCGGTCTTCACGGCGTCGTCGTCTTCGCCCTCGAGCGCAGACTTGACGGCGTCCACGTCTGCCTGGACCTCGGACTTGACGTCCTCCGGAAGCTTGCCCTCGTCTTCCTTGAGCAGCTTCTCCACGGAGTAGGCCTGCTGCTCAGCGTTGTTGCGCAGATCAGCGGCCTCGCGGCGCTTCTTGTCGGCCTCGGCGTTGGCTTCGGCGTCCTTGACCATGCGGTCGATGTCTTCCTTGGAGAGGGAAGTACCACCGGTGATGGTCATGGACTGTTCCTTGTTGGTGCCCTTGTCCTTGGCGGACACGTGCACAATGCCGTTGGCATCGATGTCGAAGGTGACCTCGATCTGCGGCAGGCCACGCGGAGCCGGTGCGATACCGGTCAGCTCGAAGGTGCCCAGGTTCTTGTTGTCACGGGTGAACTCACGCTCGCCCTGGAAGACCTGAATGGACACGGAGGGCTGGTTGTCCTCAGCGGTCGTGAAGGTCTCGGAACGCTTGGTGGGGATGGCCGTGTTGCGCTCGATGAGCTTGGTCATCACACCACCCTTGGTTTCGATACCCAGGGACAGCGGGGTCACGTCGATCAGCAGGACGTCCTTGCGGTCACCCTTGAGCACACCGGCCTGGATCGCAGCACCCACGGCCACGACCTCATCCGGGTTCACGCCCTTATTGGGGGCCTTGCCGGCCATGTCAGTCACCTTGTCAACCACGGCGGGCATGCGGGTGGAGCCACCCACGAGCACCACGTGATCGATGTCAGAAACCTGGATGCCTGCTTCTGCGATGACGTCCTTGAAGGGCTTCTCGGTCCGCGCCAGCAGATCCTCGGTCAGTTCCTGGAACTTGGCACGGCTCAAGCGCTCGTCCAAGTGCACCGGGCCCTCGGGGGTCACGGACAGGTACTGCAGAGAGATGTTGGTCGAGGTGGCCGAGGACAGTTCCTTCTTGGCCTGCTCAGCGGCTTCCTTCAGACGCTGCAGAG
>JAKDKI010000231.1 GCA_030453435.1 Kocuria sp. | reverse complement strand
GGACGACGGCGACGACGACGCCGCTTGCGGCCACCGTCCGTGGCCTCCACGGTCTTTTCGCGCTCGGCCTTTTCACGATCGGCACGGGGCCGTTCGTTCTCGGACTTGCCGGGCGCCTCGGACGAGTTCTCATTGCGGCCGTGCCCGCGACCGCCGCGGCCCCGGCCACCCTGGCGGGTGCCCGACGAGCGGGAGTCTCCGCTGCGGCGTCGTGAATCCGAACCTTCGCGCGGGGAACGCGACTTCTTGCCCGGCTCACCCAGGTCCTCGAGCGTCTCGGCATCGAGGCCTTCGTGGGTGCGCTGGCCCTTGGGAAGCCGACCCTTGGTGCCCTTGGGGATGTTGAGGTCGGTGTAGAGGTGCTCGGAGGAAGAGTAGGTCTCTACGGGCTCCGGGATACCCAGCTCGAGTGCCTTGTCGATCAGACGCCACCGGGGCACGTCGTCCCAGTCGACGAAGGTGACGGCCGTACCCTTGTTGCCCGCGCGGCCGGTACGGCCGGTGCGGTGCAGGTAGGTTTTCTCATCCTCGGGGCACTGGAAGTTGATCACGTGAGTGACGTCTTCCACGTCGATACCGCGGGCGGCCACGTCAGTGGCGACCAGCACGTCCACCTTGTTGTTACGGAACGCGCGCAGGGCCTGTTCACGAGCGCCCTGACCCAGGTCACCGTGCAACGGGGCCGCGGCGAAACCGCGGTGAATCAGTTCGTCGGCCAGCTTGGCAGCGGCCCGCTTGGTGCGGGTGAAGATGATGGAGCGACCGCGGCCCTCGGCCTGCAGGATGCGCGCAACCACCTCGTCCTTGTCCAGGTGGTGGGCGCGGTAGATGACCTGACGGATGTCCTTCTTGGTGCTGCCCTCGTCCGGTGCCGCAGCACGGATGTGCATGGGGCGGGTCATGTAGCGGCGAGCCATGGCGACCACGGGGCCGGGCATGGTGGCCGAGAAAAGCATGGTCTGGCGAACCTCGGGTACGGCGCTGAGCAGCTTCTCCACATCGGGGAGGAAGCCCAGATCCAGCATCTCGTCCGCTTCGTCCAGCACGACGAGACCCACGTGGCTCAGGTCCAGGTAGCGCTGGCGATTGAGGTCGATCAGACGACCCGGGGTGCCCACGACGACCTCGACACCGCGCTTGAGCTCCTCGATCTGGGACTCGTAGGCGCGGCCGCCGTAAATGGTGGCCACGCGGGCATTGCGGGTCTTCGCGGCTACGGCCAGGTCGTTACCGACCTGGACGGCGAGCTCACGGGTGGGAACCACGATGAGCGCCTGAGGGGAACCGGGAGACTTGAGCTTGTCCCACCCGGGATCATCCCGGCCAACCACGCGCTGCAGCGCGGGAATGCCGAAGCCCAGGGTCTTACCGGTACCGGTCTTGGCCTGGCCAATGATGTCCTGACCGGACAGCGCCACGGGCAGGGTCATGGACTGAATGGGGAAGGGGGAGGTGATGCCGTGATTGGCCAGTGCATCCACGATGTCCTGGCGCACTCCGAAGTCCGCGAAGGTCTCCGTTACTTCGGGTTCTGCGGTTTCGATGGCCTGGGTTCCGGCCTCGTCGGTGTCCGGGCCGTTCGGCTCGGTGGTTACGGTAATTTCGGTCACGATGGTCCTTTGAATCGGGTACATCGCGGGGCCCGTCGCCGACACGCTCGTGTCCGCCCCGGTGAGGGGAGGTGGCGAGAACGCCGGGGGCCGCCGCGCGGCGAAGTGGAAGCCGATCGTGAAACAAATGCAGATCCGGGGCACGCGGAGCATTGCGATGGACAACAGCTCCGGGCCAACTCGGACGAGCGAAAAGTGAACGTTACGGTCTCAACCGACGACCGGTCATCCTGTCAACGTTTTCCAGTGTAACTGCCCGGAGCACAAAGCACCGCCTCACGGTGGTGAGGCGGTGCTTTCGTGAGTCCGGTGGCCCGTGATCCGGCGGGCTGAGAATCAGCCTTGCGGCAGCGGGGTGAAACCGACGTGGCGCTTGGTCTCGGTGCCGGTTTCCACGTAGCCGATCTTCTCGGACGGAACGACCGTGGTGGTTCCCTTGGAGTCCTTGAGGACCAGGGGAGAGCCTGAGCTGAGGGCTTCGGTCACTTTGGCCTCGACCTCATCAGCGGTCAGGTCTGCGTTGACCGACAATTCACGACCCACGTTCTGGATACCGATCTTGATCTCCACGTCGGTTTACCTCCTGGTTGGTTGAGGGGCGCAGCTCGCGGCGCGAGACAGACACCTGTGATTGAGAGCCAGTCTAGGAGCGGCTTACTGCCAATCCTCATCAAGGATGCTGATTCCGCCCCAGGCTAAACGGAACACCTGCTCTTGAGCTTCCTGGCGGGAGCCGCTCTCCGGATGCTGGGCCCAGTACACGGCGGCAGTTTGCACCATCTGCACCAGGCCCCGACCGAGCATCGCGGCTTGGGTGTGAGGAATGCCCACGTTCGGGCCGAGCACGGACGCGATGATGCCGGCCAGACTGTCGTAGAAGTTGTTGAGCCTGTCAGCGACCTCAGGGAAAGCCAACAGGTCCGCACTGAAGACCAACCGGTGGGCCTGCGGCTGATGCTCCACGAACTCGAAATGGGTATCGATCATGGATTCCACGCGGGTCCGGTTGACATCACTGGCGGCCAAGGAATGGTCCAACTTGGCGGACAGATCTACGAGCGTGTATTCCACGAGGGCCAGGTAGAGCTCCCGTTTCCCCGGGAAATGCTGATACAGAACCGGCTTGGAGACGCCCGCTGCGGCAGCAATGTCGTCCATGGACGTGGTGTGGTAACCGCCGTCAGCAAAAGCGTTCAGGGCAGTGGCAAGCAGCTGCTCGCGGCGGTCTTCTTTGGCCATCCGCGGCGCGCGAGAGTAGTTGGAGGTTCCGGCAACAGCTTGTTCCGGTTGGCTCTTCGGTTGCAGGTTCATTGTGACCCTCCTCGCGGCGGGAAGCACCCGCCTTCTAGTTAGCCGACCGCGCGATTCCGAGCGGTAGTCGAGGGGGATTGATCCGCGGGGGGATTCTGGTGAGATTCGTGGTGGGCGGGGGCGTCCACCTCGATTCCGTACAGCGCTTCCAATCCGGTGATGTATTCATCGGCCCGGCCCTGTGAGGCCAGTTGTTTTGCTCGAACGGTGGGTGTGTGCAGCAACGAGCGGACCATGCGGCGCAATGCCATTTCGATCTGGTCCTCGGCGCCCGTGCAGCCGTGATGGGAGCGAACTTTTTCCATTTCCGCGTCCAGGACGGCCATAGTGTGCTTGCGGAGTGCGACGATCGCGTCATCCATGGCACGAGCGTTCTGGGCGGCCTCGAATTTCTGGGCGGCCTGGTTCACGATGTCGCTGGCAGCGGCCACGGATTCTCCGGTTTCATCGGGGGCGGCCACGCGCACGGACTCCAAGGTAATGAGTTCGACCTGGGGCAGATCCGCGATGGCGGGGTCGAAGTCGCGGGTCAGGGCCAGATCCACCACAGTGCGGGGGCCCTCCGGGAACGACGACGCAGACATGGGGGACGAGCCCCCCGAGCAACCGATGATCACATCGGCCCGGCGCAGGGCCGCGGGCAGATCCGCGTCCGAGACGGGGCTCCCGCCGCGCTGGTCGGTGAACTGTTCGGCGCGCCCCGATCCGGAGTACACCTCGATGTCCGCGCAGCCACGATCACGCAGGGCGGCCATCGTGGCCCCGGCGTACGCACCGGTTCCGAACACGAGGGCGCGGCGGTCGGGCCAGGAGCGGGCGGTGATGTCATTGGCGAGATCCAGGGCCACGGAAACAATGGAGCGGCCGCGCTCACCGAGTTCGGTGCGCGATCCCACTTCTCTGGCGGTGCGGGCGGCCGATTCGAATAATTGGACCAGATGACCGGAGACGGTTCCCGACTGCTGAGCCTGGTTCAGCGCCCGGCGCACCTGACCGGTGATTTCTCGTTCGCCCACTACCGCGGACTCCAGCCCCGAGACCACGGTGAACAAATGCTGGGGGACCTCCACGCCGGTGAAAGCGTCCATCGTCTCCAGGACGAATCGCTCGTCCAACCCGGCGCGCTGGGCAATGCGCTCCGCGAGTTCCTGCTGAGCGCGGGCTACCTGCGCGGACGGGTCACCGTGCTGATCGGCCTTGAGCTCGCCGTAGAGCTCCAGTCGGTTGCACGTGGACAAAGTCACGGCGCCGTTCAAAGCGCCTTCGGAGACCGCTTCTTCAGCCACGCCCAGGGCACCGGTACTGAGCCGTG
>JAKDKI010000230.1 GCA_030453435.1 Kocuria sp. | reverse complement strand
GGGGCGTTGACATGACTGAGTCCAGCACCACGCCCCGCATCGTGTACCCCCAGAATCTTCCGGTCAGCGCTCGCCGAGACGACATCAGCGCTGCCATCCGCGATCACCAAGTGGTGGTCGTGGCCGGCGAAACCGGTTCCGGTAAAACCACACAGCTGCCGAAAATGTGCCTGGAGCTCGGCCTGGGTGAGAACGGTCTGATCGGCCACACCCAGCCGCGCAGAATCGCCGCGCGCTCTGTCGCAGAGCGCATTGCTCAGGAGATGGGCGAGACGGTCGGACAAACGGTCGGATACCAGGTCCGCTTCACCTCGGAGGTCGGTAAGGACTCCAAGGTCAAGCTCATGACCGACGGCATCCTGCTGGCAGAGATCAGCCACGACCCCATGCTGCGCCGCTACAACGCGATCATCATTGACGAGGCCCACGAGCGTTCGCTCAACATCGATTTCTTGCTGGGGTACTTCAAGCGGCTGCTCCCCCGCCGCCCGGACCTCAAACTCGTTATTACCTCCGCCACCATTGACCCCGAGCGGTTCGCGGAGCACTTCGCTGAGCCCGCCCAGGACGGTGGAGATGAGCAGCCCGCGCCCATCATCGAGGTCTCCGGTCGAACTTATCCGGTCGAGGTCCGCTACCGCCCCCTCGCCCAGCCCCGCACCGGGGACGGCGGCGATGACGAGGCGGATACCGGTGACGGACTGGAGGACGAGGACCGCGATCCCATCGACGCCGTATGCGACGCCGTGGTGGAACTCGCTGCCGAGCCGCCCGGCGACATCCTGATCTTCTTCGCCGGCGAGCGCGAAATCCGTGACGCCCAGGACGCGCTGGCCAAGGTCATCGACCGCAATCGTTCGTTGGCCGGCACCGAATTACTCCCGCTGTTCGGGCGGCTCTCCATGGCCGAGCAGAATCGGGTGTTCGCGCAGTCCTCCAAACGCCGGATCGTGCTCGCGACCAACGTGGCGGAGACTTCGCTGACGGTTCCCGGCATCAAATATGTGATCGACCCGGGCACAGCCAGGATCTCCCGCTATTCGGCGCGCACCAAGGTCCAGCGTCTGCCCATCGAGCGCATTTCCCAGGCGTCCGCGCGGCAGCGGGCCGGTCGTTGCGGCCGTGTCTCGGACGGTGTGTGCATCCGGCTGTATTCCGAGGAGGACTTTGAGTCCCGTCCCGAATTCACCGATCCCGAGATCCTGCGCACCAATCTGGCCGCGGTCATCTTGCAGATGATCTCCGTGGGCGTGGTGCGTGAGCCCTCGGACATCTCCGATTTCCCCTTCGTCCAAAAACCGGATTCTCGCGCCGTCAAGGACGGCGTGGTGCTCTTGCGCGAACTCGGGGCCTTGCGCTCCGGCGGGCAGAGCGAGCCACGCGAGCAGGCGACGTCGCCCGGTCGCGGCCGGTCCCGGGGACGACGCCGCCGTGGTCGGCAGAATTCGCCGCTCACCCAGGCCGGTCGTGTCCTGGCGGCTCTGCCCGTGGATCCGAGGCTGGGGCGCATGATCGTGGAGGCGCAGCGCCGTGGCTGCACTCGAGAGGTCATGGTGCTTGCCGCCGCGCTCACCGTGCAGGATCCGCGAGAACGGCCCTTGGAACATCGCCAGGCCGCGGACGAGTTCCACAAGCGGTTCAAGGACAAGACGTCCGACTTCATGTCCTTCGGACTGCTGTGGCAATACATCCAGGAGCAGCAGCACGAGCTGTCATCCTCGCAGTTCCGCAAACTGTGCAAGCGTGAGTACCTGAATTTCCTGCGCATTCGTGAATGGCAGGATCTTTACGCCCAGCTGCGGCAGATCGGCCGTGAGGTGGGAATTGATCCCGGTAAATCGCGTGAGATCGACGTGGCCGGCAATCAGGACGCCATTCACCAGAGCCTTTTGTCCGGTCTGCTGAGCCAGATCGGTGTGCGCGATGAACGCACGCGCGACTACCGAGGGGCCCGCGGCACCAAGTTCGCGATCTTCCCCGGCTCGGCGTTGTTCAAGACCTCCCCGGACTGGGTCGTCTCCGCCGAGCTCGTGGAGACCTCGCGACTGTGGGCGCGCACCAACGCGAGCATCAATCCAGAATGGGTCGAGGAACTTGCCCCGGACCTGGTCAAGCGCAATTACTCGGAGCCACACTGGTCCCGCTCACGCGGCGCCGTAATGGCTTACGAAAAGGTCACGCTGTACGGTTTGCCGCTCGTGACCGAACGGGCCGTGCAGTTCTCCAAGGTCGACCCGGAGCTCTCCCGTGAACTGTTCATCCGCCATGCCCTGGTCGAGGGTGACTGGCAGACTCGGCACCGCTTCTACAAACGCAATCAGCAACGCCTGGAGCGCGTGGAAGAACTCGAGAACCGCATGCGTCGAAAAGATCTGCGCGTGGATGATCAGGTGATGTTCGACTTCTACAATGAGCGCATTCCCGCGGATGTGGTGTCCCAGCGCCACTTCGACGCGTGGTGGAAGAAAACCCGCGGCAGCAATGAACATCTGCTGGACCTGGACCCGGATGCGCTGATCGCCCCCGAGGTCGCAGAACTCGACACCCAATCCTTCCCGCGGGCCTGGAATGTGGCGTCCCCGGACGGCATCCTGTCGCTGGACCTGGATTACGAGTTCTCCCCCGGTTCGGACACCGCGGACGGTGTGACAGTGCGCGTGCCCGTGCTGTTCCTGGATCGACTGGCCCCGGAGCAGTTCGAGTGGCACATCCCCGGTCTGCGTACCGAGTTGGTCACCGCACTCATCAAGTCCCTGCCCAAGGCCGTGCGACGCAATTTCGTGCCCGCACCGGATATGGCGGCCACCGCGGTGGACGTGCTGTCCGCGGAGTTCTCGCCGGAAACGGACTCCCTGCTGGAATCCCTGGCCACGGTGCTCCGCAGACTGCGCGGGCACCAGGTGCACGCCACGGACTTCCAGCCAGAGGTGCTCCCGGCTCACCTGCGCATGAACTTCGAGGTGCGCGACGCCCGCAACAAGGTACTCGGTACCGGCGAGGACCTCACCGAACTCAAGGAACGGCTCCGCCCACAGATTCGCCGCGCCCTGGCCGATTCCCTGGGTAGCGCGGCTTCCCAACTGGCGGACTTCGCCAACGCCGCCGACGCCGCCGGTGGTACCTCAGGTGCGCAGCAACCCGGCAAGCCCGGGACACCGCGCCCGGGCGCGAAGGGACGCGGTGGGCCAGGCAGTAAGGGTGGCGGAGCGGCGTCGTCGGTGGACAGCCTGGAACGCACGGGGCTGACGGCGTGGCCCGAGAAGGACCCGCCGCGGTCGGTGCAGACCCAAGTGGCCGGGCAGACCATTACCGGCTATCCCACGCTCATGGTGCGCCGGGACAAGCCCGACGCCAAGACCGGGAAGGGCGCACCGCAAGAACCCACCGTGGACCTGCGTATCCTCACCCAGCAGGACGAACAACGTTCCGCGCAGCGCCACGGGGTGATTGCGTTGTTGGAACGCACGCTGCCATCCGTGCATCGCTACGTGGTGGATCACCTGAGTCAGCGGGAACGGCTGATCTTCACGCAGAATCCGCACGGTTCCGTGGACGCGCTCATCCGCGATTGCACCGTGGCCGCAATCGACCGTCTGGTGCCCGAGGAACCGCCCTTCACCCAGGCCGAGTTCGACGAGTTGGCCGTGCACGTGCGCGCCGAACTGATCGACACTGTGTTCGCCGTAACCGCCCTGGTTACCGAGACACTTGCGGAAGCCACCTCGCTGCGCAAGCGGCTCAAGAAGCCGGGGTCCCTGGCCGCGGTGCCCGCGTTCAAGGACATGGCCGAGCAGATCGACCGCCTGATCTACCCGGGCTTCGTGGCCGAAACCGGTTGGCACGCCCTGCAGCATCTGCCCCGCTATGTGAAAGCCATCAATGCACGCCTCGACAAGCTGTCGGGGCACATCCAGCGTGACAGCGTGAACATGGTGCTGGTTCAGGACATCGAACAGGATTACCGCGGCGCACGGGCGGCAGTCCCCTCCACCGCTCCCGTTCCCGAGGCACTCACACGGGTGCGCTGGGACCTGGAAGAACTGCGCGTGTCATTATTCGCCCAGGAGCTGGGTACCGCGCGCACGGTATCGGAAAAGCGGGTCCGCAAAGCGCTGCGCGATGTGACGCAGCGCTGAGCAAACCCGCCAGAGTGACTTCACCAGGGTGTGGGGGGGGGGGGGGGGGGGGGGGGGGAGGCCCCCGCCCGGCGGGGGGGGGCGCGCGAGGGGGGGGGG
>JAKDKI010000229.1 GCA_030453435.1 Kocuria sp. | reverse complement strand
GCGGAGCCGTAACCGGCGTCGAAGGAACCGACGGTGGCGTCCGTCTGCTTGAACTTGCCGTGCTCGGCGGAAGCGATGGTCATGTCGCACACCACGTGCAGCGAGTGACCGCCGCCGGCAGCCCAGCCGGACACCGCCGCAATGACCACCTTGGGCATGGTGCGGATCAGGCGCTGAACTTCCAGGATGTGCAGGCGGCCGGCGCGAGCGGGATCGATGGAGTCGGCGGTCTCGCCCTCCGCGTAGTGGTAGCCGTCGCGGCCGCGGATGCGCTGATCGCCGCCGGAGCAGAACGCCCAGCCGCCGTCCTTGGCGGAGGGGCCGTTGCCCGTGAGGATGACCGCGCCCACGTCCGAGGACATGCGCGCATGATCGAGGGTGCGGTAGAGCTCGTCCACGGTGCCCGGGCGGAAGGCATTGCGGACCTCGGGACGATCGAACGCGATACGGACCCACGGCAGGTCCTTGACCACTTCACCGTTGTCGTCTCGTTCGACGCCGCGGTGGTAGGTAATGTCCTGCAGGTCCTCAAAGCCCTGCACCTGTCGCCACTGCTGGGGGTCGAAGATCTCGGATACCTGCTCGGGAAGCTGCGCGTTGATCATGGGTACCACTTTAGGCGGGAGGGCGAGCTGCCGTGGCACCCGGTGGGTCGTAGCGGACTCCCCGAGGGTCGGACGCGGTCAGCGCATAGATAAGAACGATGACCAGGCCCGCGATCGGGATGATCAGGGTGAAGAGCAACGCCGAGCTGGAATCCGTGTCGTGGAATCTTCGAGCGGGCAACGTGATGCTTGGAATGAGGTTCACCAATTGCCATGCGAACGGAAACATGCCGACGAACATCACCGTTTGCGTGAGAAGTTCCGGGGTGTCATTGGTAACGAAATGCGGCCCACCGATTGACAGCAGACGGCCAGCCAAAGTCCAGGCACCAGCAACGAGTGCCTGGAACAGTACCAGCCACCAAAATTCGGCCCGAGTGGCTCGCCCCCTGGTCCGGAAATAGTTCCGATAAAACAGTCGAACGACCGCGGTGAACTGCCGCCACGGGGACATGTTCGCCCCACCGGACGGCAGGTCATGGAACGACCGCACCTCACGGTCCATGAAGACACGTTTAGCGGTGGACGTCATCAGAACTCCTGGAGGTGTCGGCCTGTTGCGTGTCTTGTCGATTGGCCATCATGACCGCGCATGCGCCGGTTATCACCGTCATGAAGCCCAAAAACCCCGTGGCTAAGTTGCCGGCCTCAGTCAGTGCCGTCACCAGAATGATTCCGGCACCAGCAACGATCGCCGCAATGCCCAGCACACGGCCGAGTCTGACGGTGGAGTCCATCCGTTCCTCCTTTTCGGGGTTTCCACCGTAACAACCGTGTCCGAGGGCTCGGCAATACTTGAAACCATGAGTGCCGCCCCCTTTGACCTGGAACGGATTGGTCACGACCTGCCTTTCGCGGAGTCCGTGTCCAACCTGGAGAGCGTGCTCCAGCAGCGTGTCGCGGTGGTTCAGGCCCCGCCAGGGACGGGTAAGACCACCTTGGTTCCGCCGGTGATCGCCAACGTTCTTGCCGGCGCCGCTCCCGCCTCCCAGGCCGCCGGTCGCGTTGTGGTGGTGCAACCGCGCAGGGTAGCCGCCAGGGCAGCCGCTCGCCGACTGGCTGCGCTGACGGGATCGCAACCGGGCGACGTCGTCGGCTGGAGCGTTCGCGGCGAAAGCACCACGAAACCGAGTACGCGCATCGAGTTCGTGACACCCGGGATCATGCTTCGGCGCCTGCTGCGGGATCCGGATCTGCCGGGTACAGCTGCGGTAGTTCTGGACGAGGTGCACGAGCGAGGAGTGGAGTCCGATCTATTGGTGGGCATGCTCGCGGAGCTGCGAGAACTGCGCGATGACCTGACTGTGGTTGCGATGTCCGCGACCGTGGATGCCGCCCGCTTCGCCGAATTGCTGGGCGCAGACGATCCCGCGCCGATCGTCGATTGCCCGTCCGCGCTGTATCCCCTGGACGTCGAATGGGCCCCGGGTCCGCAACGTCTGGACGATCGCGGGGTGACTCCCGCGTTCCTGTCGCACGTGGCGCGCACGGCTGCGCAGGCTCATTTGAAGGCTCTCAAGGCCCACGACGACTCGGACGCCCTCGTGTTCGTGCCGGGTGCCCGCGAAGTCTCGCGCGTGGCATCCGAACTGCACAGGCTGTCCGACGCTGAAATTTTGGAATTACACGGCCAGCTCTCCCCTCGGGAACAGGACCGAGCGGTCGCGGGGCGCCAGTCGGGGGAGCCGCCGCGGATCGTGGTCACCACGTCGCTCGCGGAATCGTCGCTGACGGTCAACGGAGTGCGGTTGGTGGTCGACTCGGGTTTGTCACGTCAACCCCGCCGCGATGCCGGGCGCGGGATTTCGGGGCTGGTGACGGTCTCGGCGTCCAAGGCCTCGGCCGATCAGCGGGCCGGTCGCGCAGCCCGTCAGGGGCCCGGCACTGTGGTCCGCTGCTACGACAACGCTACGTGGGGCGCTATGCCCGTCCACACCGTTCCCGAGGTGCGCACCGCCGACCTCACGTTTGCGTGTCTGGCACTTGCCGTTTGGGGTGCACCGGGTGGTGACGGGTTGTCCCTGCCGGATCTGTTGCCACCGCGTGCTCGCGCGGACGCAGAAGCCGAGCTCCTGCGGTTGGGTGCCATTGACGGCGACGGCCGCGCCACCGACCTCGGTCGCGTCCTCGTGGGCATGCCTGTGGAGCCCCGATGGGGGCGGGCCCTGCTGGACGGTTCCGCCCTGGTCGGGCGTCGCGCCGCTGCCGAAGTCATCGCCGCCATCGCCGACGGTGCCCGCATCCCTGGGGCAGATATCCCCGCCTTCGTTCGTCGGTTGCGTTCGGGCGGGGGAGCGGAGTCCGCACGGTGGAAGCGGGAGGTGTCCCGTTTGGAGCGGATTGCCGGGGAGCAGGGCTCCATTGGCGAGGACGGGGGTGCTGTGGAGCGAGGTGCGCCCGGCGAGATGGCGCGCGATGTGCGGGAGGGCGCCGTCGTCGGCCTGGGGAAACCCGAGTGGATCGCCAAGCGGATGGACAAAGCAGGGGAGCAGTGGCTGCTGGCGTCGGGAACTCGCGCCGGGCTCGAGCCGGGGAGTCCGTTGCGGCAACACGAGTGGCTCGCCGTGGCGGAACTGAGCCGCGCCGCCGGGAAAGCGGCCGCTGGCACCGGCGCGGTGATTCGTGCGGCTGCACCATTGGATGAGTCCACGGCGCTGGTCATTGCGGGTTCTTTGGCGAGCGAGGAGACTCGCGGAAGCTTCGAGAACGGCAAGGTTCGAGCGCGCCGGGTCCGAGCGGTGGGAGCCATCGAACTGTCCTCCACGCCCATCGCGGCCGATCCGCAGACCGCCCTGCCCGCCGTGCGCAGCGCACTGCACAGCCAGGGTCTGGACCTGCTGCCCTGGGACGACGCCGCTCGCTCCCTTCGCGCTCGCCTCGCATTGCTCCACAGGCACCTGGGTGATCTGTGGCCGGCCATGAACGACTCCGCGCTGCTGGACCGACTCGACGAGTGGCTGAGCATGGAATTACAAGAAATCGCGCAAGGCGCGTCGCTGCGGTCGATCAAGGTGGCTGATGCGCTCCGCAGGCTCCTGCCGTGGCCGGAAGCCAGCAGGCTGGAGGAGCTGGTACCGCAACGGTTGGCGGCGCCGAGTGGGAACACAGCGCGGATCGACTACCCGGAGGTCTATTCGACCGAAGACCCCGAGCAGCCGCCCGTGGTGGCCGTGAAATTACAAGAATGTTTTGGCTGGGCAGACACACCGCGCTTGGTGGACGGTCGGGTGCCCGTGCAGTTTCACCTGCTGTCTCCTGCGCGGCGACCATTGGCCATCACGGACGACCTCAAGTCGTTCTGGTCCGGCCCGTACCAACAGGTCCGCTCCGAAATGCGCGGCCGCTACTCGAAGCACCCTTGGCCTGAGGACCCGTGGAATGCAGTGGCCACGGCGCGAACCAAGAAGCGAAGTGGTGGGTGAAACGGAATCGAGGCGTTCGTGCAGTCTGATCGACCGTACGACCCGTATCGTCGACAATTTTGGCTTTACTGTCGATTCGTGTGCGGCCGCCTGGCGAAGTGGGTTTTTTCGTCGATCAGCTTGCAAGGGTCCCCGTGGGGCCGCTCAATTTGATCTGAAATGTGATCTTGGTTACGGTAGCCCTACCGCTTTTGCCCGGCGTGTCATCTCTCAC
>JAKDKI010000228.1 GCA_030453435.1 Kocuria sp. | reverse complement strand
GAGGGATTGGGGTTGCGGGGCTGACCGGCAACGGTTGCCCCGGAAGCCCAGGACACGGCGTCGGCGATGTCTGAAACCCAACCGAAGGTGCAGTTGCCGAGCACGCGGACGGGCTGGATCTTGGCACCGGGGGCGGCCCCGGCGATGCCCGTGCGGTTGTTGTTGGTGGCCGCTGCAGCGAGGCCGGCGACATGCGTGCCGTGCCAGGACGAATTGCGGGCGGGGGTTCCCTTGCCGCACTGTCCGGCGGTGGACCAGTCGCCCTCGTCGCGAGGATTCGCATCGCGGCCGTTACCGTCCACGGACAGGGCGGTGGAGGTGATGAAATCGCGTCCCGACACGACCTTGGAGTTCAGATCGGGGTGCGAGGTGATGCCGGTGTCCAGAATGCCGATGGTCTGGCCGTTTCCACGCGCGAGATCCCAAGCCGCAGGGAAGTCCAGGCCGGTGGCCTTGTTGTTGGCCCACTGGTACGGCATGTACACGTCGTTGGGCATCCAGCTGGCTGCTGCCAAGCGGTCCGGTTCGGCGTACTCAACGGCGGGGTCGGCGCGGAGCTCGTCCACCACCTTGTCCTGCTCAGATTCATCGAGCTCGCGGTCCAGGCGCACCACGTCCGCATCGGCCACGGTGGTCTTGACGTGCTCGGTGACCTCCGGGGTGGTGCCCGGTTCGGCGGCGAGGGCCTCATCCGCTGCGGATTCGACCACCTCGTCCTTGGTGGTCTGATCGGCGGCCGGTTCGCGGAACTTCACGATCACGCGATCGGTTTCCTTGGGCGGCTCATTGGTCGAGGTGGTGGCCGGGGAATCCGGGCCACCCGAGGGAGCTGCGGGCGCTGCGAGCGCGGGCTGAGCGGAGAACGCCAGCGCCGCGGTTACTGCCAGGGGCAGAACAGCGTGGCGCAGGCGCGATGAACGTACCGTCATAGGGCGGGGGACCTTTCGGCGGCCCGGGCGTGAGTGGGGGAACTCAGTCAGTGACGCACCCGGGAAATGGAGGGGATGCGTCCATCATAAGTATTCCAAAGCAAATATTCAGGATTGGCTGGTATTTGACCCCACCCTGACGTGGGAACGAGCAACTCGAAATGTCCCGGACAGCACGACACCCGGTTCGGAAAGGTCCGAACCGGGTGTTGGTGGAAGTCCCAGAATTAGCTGGAGGACTTGCCGAAGTTCTTGAAACGCTGGTTGAAGCGCTCCACGCGACCAGCGGAGTCCATGATGCGCTGCTTGCCCGTGTAGAACGGGTGGGACTCGGAGGAGATTTCAACCTCGATGATGGGGTACTCGTTGCCGTCTTCCCAGGTCTCCGTCTTGGACGAGGTAGCGGTGGAACGAGTCAGGATGACCTTGCCGGAAGCGAGGTCACGGAACAGCACCGGGTGGTAATCCGGGTGAATTTCAGCCTTCATGGTGTCAACCTTCTGTAGGTGCCTGGATTTTGCCAGGCACGGCGTTGCTCGGATAGTCGGTGTTTTTGGGCGCGAACGCACAAAGCACCAATCGACCAGTGTACACCCGGGGTCCGAGCCGGGTCGACTTTCCCTGGCTAGGATGGGCGCGTGGTTGCATCCCCCGCTGATTCCCTCGCCCCCGCCTCATCTTCCAGCCGACGACGCCGCTCGGTCGCCTTTCTGGGCACCGCTTTGTTGTTGCTCACGGCGTGTTCGGATCAGTCCGAACCGGCCCTGACACCGGAGCCTGAGCCCACAGGACCTATTTCCGGCGTGGCTCGTAATGCGCCGCTTCACTCGGTGGATCCCGCCAAGGTGGCGCAGGCCCGCGAGCTGCCGGAAACCTACCCGGGGAGCTCAGCGAGCGCGGCAGGTGCAAACGCAACCGTCACCCTGCGTGACGGCGACCCGGGGGAGGACTACCGGCACGGTTCGGTGGGTCTCTCGTTGGAGTCCACGGATCTGGCCGACGAGCGTTTGAACGCGGACAACGCGGATCTGGTGAGCATCCTCGATTCGCTGCACGAACCCACGCTGCGCTTTGGCGGTAACTCCACTGATCGCCGCTTCTTCTTCACCGCGTCCGATGAACCGATTCCGAAGGATTGGCCCCTCAACGAGGGGGAGGAGATCACCAAGGTCACCCCGGATGATCTGAAACGAGTGGCCAAGCTGACCGAACGCACCGAGACGTCGGTGATCATCAGCGCCAACCTGGCTCGCTACCACCCTGATCGTGCGGGGGAGCTGGCCCGTCACGCCAAGGACGCCTTTGGGGACCGGTTGGTGGGCATCATGGTGGGCAACGAGCCCAATGGTTTCTACCAGGGTAGGGACAACGACCTCACGATCAAGAGCGAGGACTGGGATCAGGAGACCTACGCCAAGCAGCTGACGGCCTACTCCAAGGCCATTCATGAGCGCGTGCCGAATCTTCGCATCGTGGCCCCCGGCGCATATTCGGCTGACTGGTGGAATGCGGCCGCGGAGGCACCGGGTACCGGATCCATGGCCATGGCGGTTCACCAGTATCCGCTCTCCGAGTGCGGTAGTCAGTGGGAGCATCAGATCCCCACCGTGGAGAACGCGGTGGACCCGGAAACCAGGGAGAACGTGGACCGGCTGGTCAGCCAGGCGGCGGAGGATGCGGACGAGCACGAGTTGCCGTTGTGGATTACGGAAACGTCCCTGTCGGCCTGCTCCGGTTCCAACGAGATCACGGAAACACTGGTCGCCGCGGTGCACCAAGCGGAGTACTCCATGCGGGTCCATGACCTCGGCGTGGAGCGGGTGGCTGCCCATTCGTCTTTGGCACCCTGCAAGGGTGGTGCCCCCATGTCCGTGCTGTGCTCGGACGGGACCCTGGCCAATCCGGGGGAATCCTTTTTCGTACGCGCTAACGGACTGGCGTTGGCGCTGATCGCGAGCATCCCGCCGGGCAACATGGTTCAGACCTCGACCTCCACGGATAACCTCACGAGCTTTGCCGTGGAACACGGCAACGACACCGTATCCGTGGTGCTCACCGACTACCGCAACCCGGCCAGCGGCAAGGACCGCACCACGACCGTCAACCTTCCGTTCGCGGTGGACTACGCAACACAGTCACAGCTGCGAGGTCCCTCGTGGACCTCCGAATACCCGGTCGCGAGCCTCTTCGAGGACCACTCGAACGCAAGCAACAGCCCCAACCCCAGTTCAGGTGCAACGGGAGCCCCGAGTGCAAGTGGCGAGGCGGCGTCGTCGGCGCCCGACTACCCAGCGGACCCGGACGTGGCGCTGAGCGTGGAACGGGCCCTGCAACCGGCGCCCAGTAACGCTGCCAGCGTGGATGGCTACGGCCTGCCGATCACGCCCGCGGGGGAGCGGCCACGCGTGGGTGGGGTGAAGGCCGGCAGCAAAACGGTCGACGTGACATTACCGGCCGGGTCCACCACTGTGCTTACCCTGAAGAAGACGCAGCCGTCCCCGAGCCCCAAGGAGAGCCAATGACCAGCACCCGCAGACACGGCGAATACAAGGTGATGGGCGGCAAATTGGTGGTCGCCGACCTATCGGTTGTTGACGGTCACCTGGCGGACGTCTCGATCAACGGCGACTTCTTCCTGGAGCCGGACGAGGCTCTCGATGACATCAACGCCGCGCTGAACGGGCTGGCCGAGGCTGCCGCCCCGGATGAGATGGTCGCGGCCATCGAGGCGGCCCTTCCCGCCGACGCCGTGCTGTTCGGTTTCGACGCCCGCGCGGTCGCGATCGCGGTGCGGCGCGCGCTGGCCAAGGCCACCGGCTGGGGCGACCACGAGTGGGAGGTGATTGCCCCGCAGGTGAGGCCCACGCTCGAGAACCTAGCCCTGGATGAGGTGCTCGCTCGCGAGGTGGGCGCCGGTCGGCGCAACCCCACCCTGCGGCTGTGGGACTGGGAAGACCCCGCCGTGGTGATCGGGTCGTTCCAATCGGTGCGCAACGAGGTGGACCCGGAAGGCGCCAAGCGTCACGGGATCGAGGTGGTGCGCCGCGTATCCGGCGGCGGTGCCATGTTTATGGAGGCCGGTAACTGCATCACGTACTCGTTGTACGTTCCGCAGTCGCTGGTGGACGGATTGAGTTTCGCTGATTCCTATCCGTTCCTGGACGCGTGGATCATGCAGTCGTTCCAGTCCATGGGTTTGGACGCGCATTACGTGCCCCTCAATGACATTGCCACCCAGCACGGCAAGATCGGGGGCGCCGCACAGAAACGGTTCTCCAACGGCGGCATGGTCCACCACGTGACCATGAGCTACGACATCGATGCGGACAAAATGAC
>JAKDKI010000227.1 GCA_030453435.1 Kocuria sp. | reverse complement strand
CCCATAGGGATTGTTGCTGCGGGTCCGCACCCGCTCCAGAAGGATGTCCAGCGGTACGCTCAAAAGAATTACTTGATCAAGTCGATTGTAGAAGTTGGCCTGGTTCTCCACGGTTCCAGACACCACCACATTGTGCGGCTCTGCCAGAAGGCGCGACATCCGCTCTTCGTTCCACGATCCGTCTGGAAGTGTCCAACCGTCATAGTCGGTATCGACCGTGTCGTGCCCCCGGCGCCGCAGCTCCTCCAGAAGAGTCGACTTGCCGGCCCCTGACATGCCGGTCACCAGAATCCGCGTCATCCACCCACAATAAGTCGAACCCACCAGTCTCTCCGCCTGGCCATGGACCACACTTCGTTCACGACGACGCCGACGTCGCGCTGCCGCCTCTCCACGGAGCCCTGACTTTTTCGTTCAGTGCAGCGAACGGTCCGCCTCGCCGACGCTCCAACGTCGGAAGGGGACCTCGAGCCCGCTGCGAGTCGGCGCGCACACGAATGGCCCTGCCGTGACGCCTTCCCGTGCATCAAAGGGCGCGACGCGAACAAGCTCCCAGGGTCCGTCCGAACAGCGAGCGCGGACGGTGAGAGCGTCGCCGGTCCAACTGATCCGCATGGTCACCGGTTGGCCAGACCAGCTCTGAACTGGCGTAGCCGACCAATCGGAACGACCATCCGTGACTACGGCACCGATATGTGGAGTGCCATCGGTGAATTCGATTCCCGCTTTGACCCAATGCTCCGCGGAGGCTCGAACGAAAATACCTGCCTGGTCGAACTGTTCCTCGAACGGAGTGCCGAACTCGACCTCCATGGAAGTCCTGGGAGTAAAGCTCACCAGCAGAGCATGTTCGGTGTCATGAACAAAACCGTACGACGTGTGCCGCCAAGCGTCGGATCCTTCCGCCGCCGTTACATGGAGCGTCCCGTCCTTGGACACTTTGGTCGACACTGGCCGATTCGTCCATCGTCCGGCCTCCCAAGGAATATCCCGCGAGGCGGATTGCGTGGGTATGACGTCACTCATGCGATCGACCGTACTCCGCCCACTGATGCGGTCGGTCACGTAAAGATGCCTGGTTGGTGAAATCAGAACCGTGGTTCATTGGCACTCGTTCGCAGTTGGAGCAAACGGCTCATCCCCCGGCAACCAAATCCAACCTTCTCGTTTGGCTTTCTCTGTGAGGTCAATCGGAGGCGGTTCACAGCGGCCCCTCTCTACTTCCCGCGCTACTAGGGCAGCAATGACCGCGTCCAACGCATTTTTATCGGCCGCGCAGAGACCTCTGTGCCCATTCCAGTCCAGCCACGGAAGCTTTTCGGATACCGAGTCCACCAGTTCCGATCGCTGTGCCGAATTCTTCACTCCCTTGTAACCCCGGTAAGCCAAGCCCCAACACTTCAACGCAGCCGCGGGGTAAACCTCGCACACCACGCCCGCACCATCCCTACATACATTTGTCCACAAGCCCCGAAGCCTCGCCTCAATCCCCGCCCACCGCAACGCGGGATAGGCAATCCGATCCGTTGAAACGCTCAGCGGGGTCAGCCCCGTTCGCTGACGCACAGCTTTATCCGTAGCTCGCAGCGCCAGGTCCCGCCGCCATTCCGAGCCTGTACTAGCCGGGGCCTCAAGTGTCCCCCTCGCTTGCGCCTCAATGACGCTTACGAAATCCTCGGGCCAACCGAACGGAACATCGACACCTGCACGCTCAGCCGTCCTGATGGCATCAATCAGGTCCTCGTCGGTCGCGCCTATTCGAACCACGTCGACGACGACGCTCCCGGCACCTTCCCGAAGCACCGCAAGACCCGTGCGTTTTACGTCAGTGGCCAGGTCGATTCCAATAAAGGTCATGGTGCCAACGTAGCCGCCACTAGGCCGCCCGCATGGCCGTCACGCCACTCATCATGAGGCCACGTCAATCCGCCGGGAACTCGCACGGGTCCACCAATGCGCGGAAGGCTGGCCTCAGCGACCCGATGCCGCGTCGGCAAGATCGGTACTTTCGGCACCCGCTGGCACGAACGGCGTCGACCTTGAGGCATTGCCAGCCGCTCTCGCGTGGGAGATCGCCGTCTGCTGGAAACCAGAACCTTCATATGCTCGCGAGTTGGCGGAACAGATGCTCGCAGGCAAGGGAAGTCGCATGCTCTAGGGGTGCGTAGTCACATCCTCAATGTCGCCTCGACGTAGTCACGAATCGTGGGCAGGTCAAAGACCAAGGTGTCCCAAATAGCTCCATAATCGGTGCCTTCGCAATGATGTGCTAAGCAATCACGCATGCGCTTGATCAACAACCACGGCACGCTCGGGTGCGCCTGTCCGGTCGTCAGTCAGACGCACCAAGGTGGCCCAGACGTCACAACATATACTTCGTTGATGGGCAAATTCCTCGCGATTCTCCACGGTGGCGCCGACCCCGACAAGGACCAACTCACGGATGAGCAGCAGAGCGAGTTCATGACTGCGTGGGCCACCTGGGCACAGGCGCACGAGGAGGCTCTCCTTGATCCAGGCTCGCCGCTCTATCGAAAGAAACGAGTCACCTCGACCTACGTTGAGGATTTCGAGGACTCCAAGATTGCCTACGCCCTCGTAGACGCACCGTCCCACGATGCCGCCGCCCAAATGTTCAAGGACCATCCTCATGTGGGCCTGCACGATGGCAACTCAATCGAAGTCATCGAGTGCCCAGTGATCCCCAGTTGAATGTGTGTAGATGTCATGACTGATGTAATGCGAGCGGTGAAAGGGCGCACAACCCGATGGGCTCTAATCCGGCGAGATCACCGAGACCTGGGTTCGTGACATGGACGCACTGACCATTGCCCCCGGTCCCGGAATCCCCAGCGGCCTAACCATCCCCGCTGCGGACCTCACAGAGCAATTCGCTCGTTCATCCGGCCCCGGTGGGCAAGGGGTCAACACGACCGATAGCAAAGTGCAGTTGTCCGTCGACCTCGCGCGTGTAAGCGTTTTCAGCGAATCGCAACGGCAACGCGCGATTCAGAACCTCGAGCACCGGCTCTCCGGCACCGTCCTCATGGTCGAGGCCTCCGAGCAGCGTGCTCAGTTCCGAAATCGGACCCTCGCCCGGCAACGACTAGCAAACCTCATTCGGGAGGCGCTGGCACCTCCCCCGCCCGCCCGACGGGCCACCCGGCGCACCCGCGGATCAGTGCGCCGTCGGCTCGCGGCCAAGCAACGCCGCTCCGAGATCAAGGCGACCCGGCGGCGTCCGAGGGGCGATTGACTGGTTCCGGGAGCTTCTACGGTAGGCCCGCCATCGGGCCGTTTGCAGTGGAGCAATACCCTCGAGTCGCTATCGAAGAGCACGCCGCTCAAGCCTCAGCTCGTACTGGCTTTGCAAGTTCATCCATAATTCAGCGAACGTCCCGAAGTACTTGGCCAACCGCACCGCCGTATCCGGGGTGCTGCCGCGCTTACGTTGCACGTTACAACCCGCACCCTTGACGTGCTGCGAATGCCAGATTCGTTGAGTGGCATGACTGCAGAACGATCTGATCAATTGGTCATGCAAAGGGGCATCGCGCCAATAGGGCTAGGCGTCAACCCGAAACCTCACTTGGAGGTTCTCGTTGGGCCACAGAGATCCGGCGGCATGGCCCATCAGGAGTTTCGGGTAGTAGGTCCATGCAAACCAAGGTGCTACGGGCGACCTCCCAAGTGATCCGTCGAGACATAGACCTCCGGCTGCCAGCGTCACTCCAAGAACTCTTCGTTGCGAAGGGCACGATCGGATGGCTGCAGTAGATAGAACCATGTAGCTGTAGTGCGCCGCGGCCCACACAACCCCTGGACGTACACCACGGAAACTTCGATCCGCCCAACCCACCACACCCGGATGTACATGCAAGGCAGCAAATGTCAGATGTTCCATAGTTCCCTGGCCCGCGCGCTCGTACCCTCGGACGCAGGCACGAGTGTTGTTGACATATGTTCCGCCAACCAGATCAGCTGCCATTACGGCCATGATCATTGCAATTTTTCCGTTTGCCCCACGTCGCTTAGCCCGCAGCCCGGCTCCGATCAGTCCAATGACAGCGGAGCCAATGGCAATGCAGTTATCCACACGTGTCGCCTCAGGGCCCACAAAATTACCCCAAGCACGTTTGATCGATCTGAATAACTCGCTCATTTCGGGCCTCCAGCGGTCACCCCGTTATACCTCAACCCAATACCCCACCAACTTCCCTAGTCAAGCAACATCTGGATGACAAAACATGACCACTGAACCGTCCTGGGTATTG
>JAKDKI010000030.1 GCA_030453435.1 Kocuria sp. | reverse complement strand
CCCCGGTTAGAGCTCCGGAAGACTTGGATCACCTTGCGTGACGCTCCGAGACTCCCGTCGCGTCAGCACGTGAGAAGTGAAGTACGGCACCTCTCGACCAGGAGGGGCCGTACTTTTTTCGTGTGCCGTGTGCTGCCGGTTGAGGGGTGGCTGTCTCGGTGGCTACTTTTCCGGGCGGGTACCAGGCTGTAGAACCATTGGATGTGTTCGCGCAATAAGCGGGTCGCCAGGTCGCCGTCGCGTGCCGTGACGGCCGCGAGGATTTCCCGGTGCTGGGTCTGGAGCCGGGCGCGGATGCTCGGCCAGTCTTCGAGGGTGGCCACGGTTTCCTGAACGTAGCCAATGGTCGCCTCACGCAGGGACACCATGATGGTCTCTAACACCACGTTGCCGGCCAGGGACGTCAGGAGCAGGTGGAACTGGGCATCCAGGGTATGGAACTCGTCATCGGAGACCTCCGGGTCGTCCATCCGGTCCAGCAACTCGTGGGCCCTGGCCAAAATGCCGTCGCGATCCGTGTGATCGTCGTTCTCGCCCGAGGCGGCATCCCACGCGGCCTGGGTCTCCAACATCAGGCGCGTGGTGACAACGTCCTTGACCGGAAGGGCCTGGGTGGCGATGTGCATGCGCAACGCCCATCCGAGAGCGGCAGAAGCTTCGGAGATCACCGTGGCACCAGCTTGCGGACCCGATCCGGTGGACGAGCGGACCAAGCCCATGGCGTCTAGAATGCGGATGGCCTCGCGCACCGAGGCGCGGGAAATTCCGAAATGCTCGGCGAGGGCTCGTTCCGCAGGCAGCTTGTCACCCACGCGGATCTTCCCGTGGCGCAGCTGCTCCTCGAGCCAGTTCAGCACCACCGTGTAGGCGGGGGTGGCAACCATGCGGTCCTCCTGCGGGTTGTTGAAAGTAAACCGCCCGACACCCGTGATGCACGAGTGGCGGGCGGTTTATGCATTGCCAAGTCTATGCGGCGGGAAGCATCCAAGCGAGCACGTTGGACTGCAGGAACACCAATCCACACAGCACGATCAGCATGCCGATGGACCAGGGAACCACCGAGCGGAAGATCTTGGACTCCTGCCCCTGCATGCTCACCGCGGTAGCGGCAATGGCCAGGGACTGCGGCGAGATCATCTTGCCCACCACGCCACCGGAGGTGTTGGCGGCGGTCATCAGGTAGGGATCCAGTCCGGATTCCAGGGCCGCGGTCTTCTGCAGGTTGGCGAACAGCGCGTTGGCGGAGGTGTCCGAACCGGTCACGGCCGTGCCCACCCAGCCCAGCACGGGGGAGAAGAAGGCGAATGCCGCGCCCAGGCCTGCCACGAACGTGCCGATGGAGATGGTCTGGCCGGAGAAGTTCATGACGTAGGCCAGTGCCAACACGGAGGCAATGGTCAGCGCGGAGAAACGCATCTTCCACGCGCTGCGCCCGATCTCGGCAATCGCGTTGCCCACGGTGAGCTTGAAACGTCCGTGGTGGTTGAACACCGAGTAGATGATGGCGACCAGCAAGCCGGAAATGAGCAACAGCGTGCCCGGGCTGGAGAGCCACTGGAAGTTGTATACCGAACCGGAAATGGGTTCACCCGCCGAGTTCAGCAAGTGGCCGTGCAGGCCGGGCCACGGGATCTTGATGTCGGTGGCGGCCAGGGCCTGCGGAACATTGACCCCCCAGGTCCAGAGCTTGGCGATACCGAAGACCACGACCACCAGGATGTAGGGCAGAACGGCCATCCAGGCGCGCACCGGGGTAAGGCCCTCTACGCTCTGCGGGCGTTCGATGCCCAGATCCGCGCGGACCTCTTCGGTGCCCTTGGGCTTCCAGAAGCGCATGAGGATCACGGCGGCGGCCAGGCCGGCCAAGGATGCCACGACGTCCGTGAGCTCGTAGGAGAAGTGCGTGGCGCACCACCACTGGGCAATCGCGAAGGTGCCGCCAACGGCCAATGCGGCGGGCCAGGCCTGCTTGAGGCCCCGAACGCCGTCGACAATCATGAGCAGGAAGAAGGGGACCACGAGCGCGAAGAACGGTGCCTGGTGACCGACCACGGCGCCGATATGCGCCGGATCCAGGCCAGTGAGCACGCCGGCGGTAGTGATGGGAATGGCGATCGCTCCGAAGGCAACGGGGGCGGTATTGGCGATCAGCACCACGGTCGCGGTCTTGAGAGGCTTGAGGCCCAGCGCCAGGATCATGGTCGCGGTAATGGCCACGGGCGCGCCGAAGCCTGCGAGGGCTTCCAAGAGACCGCCGAAGCAGAAGGCGATCAACATGGCCTGAATGCGCAGATCACCGCCGCCGATGGTGTCGAAAATGGTGCGCAGATCCTCGAAGCGCCCGGACAACACGGTGACCTGGTAAAACCACAGCGCCATGACCACGATCCACACAATGGGGAACAGTCCGTAGACGGCACCCTGTGTAGCGCTCAACGCGGCCAGCTGTGCGGGCATGTTGAAACCGAATATCGCCACGAGCAGCGCGGCGCCCAACGCGGTGAGGCCGGCAACGTGGGCGCTGGTCTTGAACGCCAGCAGCATCACGAAGAACGTGAGCAAAGGAATGCAGCCCACCAGGGCTGAAAGTCCGACACTGCCACCCACGGCGTCGGTCATGGCGGTAAATGTGGTCACGCTGTCTCCTGTGCGCTCCGGTCGGTCCGCTCGTATGGTCGGACCACTATGGTCAGACGACGAATCATACATGATGCCCGTCACACTGAACAATCACTTCATGGGTGCGCAGACGTGATCAGGGAGGGGGCTTGCTTGTGTGATCACCTTCACTCACCTAGCATGGTCAGGCCACAGGAGCCTCGAGTTTCGGAGATCAAGTTGTGAGAATCGCACTGTTTGCCACGTGCATAGTGGACGCCATGTATCCCAAGGTCGCTCTGGCCACCGTGCGAGTTCTGGAGCGGCTCGGCCACGAAGTGGTGTTCCCCCAAGGACAGGGTTGCTGCTCGCAGATGCATGTGAACAGCGGCTACTTCGATGACGCCATGCCGGTGATCCGCAATCACGTCAAGGCCTTCACCGAGGTTGAGTACGACGTAGCCGTGGCGCCTTCCGGCTCGTGCGTCGCGTCGCTGGGCCATCAGCAGCCAATGGTCGCGCGCAAATGCGGCGATAATCAGTTGGCGGAACAGGCCGCGGACGTTGCCGCCAACACCTATGAGCTGTCCGAATTGTTGATCGACGTGCTGGGCGTGACCAACGCGGCCGAGCAGCTGGGGTCATGGTTCCCCGAAACCGTGACCTACCACCCCTCGTGCCACGGCATGCGCCTGCTGAACCTGGGGGACCGGCAGAAAGACCTGGTGAAGTCCGTGGGTGGTATCGACTACCGCGAACTTCCGGACGCCGAGGAATGCTGCGGATTCGGTGGCACCTTTTCCTTCAAGAACCCGGATGTTTCCGGGGCCATGGCGGACGCCAAGCTGCGCAACATCGAAGCGTCGGGTTCCTCCCTGTGCACCGGCGGTGACGCATCCTGCCTGCTGCACCTGGGCGGTGCCGCCTCCAAGCGAAAGGCGCCCGTGCGCACGGTGCACTTCGTGGAAATCCTGGCCTCGACCAAGGAGAACCCCCTCACGGTGGAGGGGCCCGTAGAACTGTCCATTCCCGCGCAGGGTGCGCGGACGGCGTCGAACGCTGGAGGTAACCGATGAGCATCACCAATCTGGGCATGCCCGCGGTGCGACCCGTGCACGGGCAGGGCAACCTGCACGCACAGGTTGCCTTCCCCCAGGCCGCCAAGGAAGAACTGAAGAACGACCAGATGCGTGCGAACATCCGGCACGCTACGCACACCATTCGTGGCAAGCGCGCCAACGTGGTGGGGGAGGTCCCCGATTGGCAGCAATTGCGCGATGCGGGCTCGGCCATCAAGGAACGCGTCATGGCCAACCTGCCCGAACTGCTCGAGGCCTTCGAGCAGAACGTGACTGCACGCGGCGGTGTGGTCCACTGGGCACGTGACGCGGATGAGGCCAACCGGATCGTCAGGGAGTTGGTGCAGGACACCGGCTCCAAGGACGTCATCAAGGTCAAGTCGATGGCCACCCAGGAAATCGGCTTGGACGCCCACCTCGAGGAACACGGCATCACCGCAACCGAGACCGACCTCGCGGAGCTGATCGTGCAGCTGGGCCGTGACAAGCCCTCGCACATCCTGGTGCCTGCCATCCACAAGAACCGCGAGGAGATCCGCGAAATCTTCCGCCGCGAAATGCCCGAGACCACGGACGAGCTCACCAGCGAACCGCGCGTGCTTGCGGAGGCCGCACGCCAGCACCTGCGCGAGAAGTTCCTGACCACGCGCGTGGCGATCTCCGGTGCGAACTTCGGCATTGCCGATACCGGCACACTGTCCGTGGTCGAGTCCGAGGGCAACGGTCGCATGTGCCTGACCCTGCCGGACACCCTGATCACGGTGATGGGCATCGAGAAGCTGCTGCCCTCGTACGAGGACCTCGAAGTGTTCTTCCAGCTGCTGCCGCGCTCTTCGACCGGCGAGCGGATGAACCCCTACACCTCGCTGTGGACGGGCGTCACGCCGGGAGACGGGCCGCAGAACTTCCACGTTGTCCTGCTCGACAACGGCCGTTCGGCAGTGCTGTCTGACCCGGACGGGCGTTCCGCACTGCACTGCATCCGCTGCTCCGCCTGCCTCAACGTGTGCCCGGTGTACGAGCATGCCGGCGGTCACGCGTACGGCTCCACGTACCCCGGCCCCATCGGAGCCATTCTTTCGCCACAGCTCACGGGCATCACGTCCGAGGAAAACGCGTCGCTTCCGTACGCTTCCTCACTGTGTGGGGCTTGCTACCAGGTGTGCCCGGTCAAGATCAATATCCCGGACATCCTGGTGCACCTGCGCGACGAAGACATTCGTACCAAGCACGGCGAACGCACCCAGGACGACGCCGCTCCGGCTCCCGTTTCGCACGACCCCGCAACGGAGTCCGCGGACAACTGGCGTTCGGAGAAAGTCCTCACGGGTGACGCGGACTCCGAACGGACCGACCCCGGCTCGCGTTCTCGTGGGGATGCCGTGCGCGATGCCGCGAATGATGTTGCGGCATCCGTGCGATCCGCCGGGCGGAAGATCTCTAAGTCCGCGCCGGCCAAGAAGGTCCCCACCCAAATGGACGCCATGATGAAGGGCGCCTCCTTCGTGATGTCTTCGGGCAAACGCATGTCCTTGGCCGAAAAGGGATTGCCGCTGGGCCGTGTGGTCGCCGGCCGTGATCACGCGATTAGCTGGTTGCCCGGCATGGTGGGTGGCTGGACGGCTCAGCGTGACATCCCCGAACCGCCCAAGCAGTCCTTCCGCAACTGGTGGAAGAAGCACGAGGGTGAGACCGAGCAGCGCCTGGCCCAGGACGGCGTCGGGCCCGCACCCTCGGCTGCCGAGGACGGCGCAGATCAGCCTGCGGCTGAACCGGATCAGTCCACCAGCGCCAACAACGACCAGGACGGAGCGCAGCGATGACCGCGGACGCCAAAACTGAGATTCTCGCCCGCATCCGCGGCGCGCTGGCCGATTCGCCGGAGGTGCCGGAAACTCCGCGTGCGTACCGGAAGACCTCGGAGCTGTCCCGCGAGGAGATCGTGGAGATGCTCGAGGACCGACTGGTCGATTACAAGGCCAATGTGTTCCACGAAACGGCAGAGACCGTGGCCGAGCGGATCGCCACCCAGTTGGGCACCTCTGCTCGCTACGTGATTCCGGAGGGATTCGACACCGCATTCCTGCCGGAAGACACGGCAGCGCGCCGCGCGATTGTGGATCCCAATGATGGTCGTAAGGATTCAGCGTTGGTCGTGCGCGAACTGAACCAGGTGGACGCGGTGGTGACATCCTCCACGGTGTCCTGCGCACAGACGGGCACGATTTTCCTGTCCGGCAGGCCGGACGAGGGGCGTCGCGCGATCACGTTGGTTCCGGATCACCACATCTGCATCGTGCCCCTGGATTCAATCGTGGAACTGATTCCGGAGGCCATGGCCCGCGTGGAACCCACCGCGCCCACCACCATGATTTCCGGCCCGTCCGCAACCTCGGACATTGAGCTGGAACGCGTGGAAGGCGTCCACGGCCCCCGCACCCTGGATGTGATCCTGCTGGGCTGATCGGGGCGGTTAGAGGTCCAACCGGGTCACCAGGAGGAATCCCCTCGGGTCAGGGCGTCGTAGCCGGAGTCCACGAACAGCACCTGAACGGTGACCTTGCCCACTGCGGTCGAGGACAGGAAGCAGATGGCGGCGGCAATGTCCTCGGCACGGGCGGGGCCGTTCAGGGGAGAGGGCATACCCTGCTCCATCTGCTGGCGCCCCTCTTCGGTAGCGAAGAGCTGCCCGGTCATGGGCGTGATGACCACACCGGGAGCCACGGCATTGAGTGCGATACCTGCGCCGGCGAACCGTTCGGTGGTTGCGTTGCGGCGGACCCAGCGAGCCACTGCCTGCTTGGAGGACGAGTAGTTGAGGTAACCGGCCATTCCACCGGCAGCGACCAACGGCTCACCGATGGCTGCAGCGGTTGCGCGGTCGCCATTGAGCATGGCGTCCAGGAGTTCATCGTTGGCGGGGTGCAGCGAGGCAGCGCTCCCGGTGATGCACACGCGGGGCGCATCGGAGTTGTTGAGCAGGGGAAGCAACCCTTCGACCGTGCCCACCGCACCGAAGTAGTTGATGGGCAAGTCCAGGGGAGCCTGTAGCGAGGTGCCAGCGTTGGCGACCACGCCGTCCACCACGGAGGTCAGCTGGGAGACCTCTTCAACCACGCCGGCGATGCCCTCTTCGGTAGAAAGGTCCGCGACGACTTCCGTGTTCTTGAGGTCAACGCCAATGACCCGGTGGCCTTCTTAGATGAGCTGAGCGGCGGTGGCCTGACCGATGCCGGATCCAGCTCCGGTGACCACGTAGACGCGAGGGGCAGCAACTTCAGTGTTAGGCACGATCTCTCCTCAGGGATACGGCCAGCCCGTGAGGCGCTCCCGCGTGGGGGAAAGCAGCCGCGTAGTCTCAGGGGATGTATGTGCAGAATCCGTGCCCGAAATCGGCAATTGCATCACACGAAAATTCAGTGCACCTAGTACCGGGGCAGCGAGGGGTCCACCTGGTCGACCCAAGCGAGAACACCACCGTCCAGATGCTTCACCGTGTCCTCCCGCAGTGCATAGTCTCCGCGCAACGCACCGAGTGCCTGGGCGGAGCGCACTCCGGCCTTGCAATGCAGCACCACATTGCCCTCCACCGAATCCGGCAGGGCTGACACACCACGGTCCAGGATCTCCTGCAAGGGGACCTGCACGGAGCCCGGGATGGAGACCAGCTCCCGCTCCCAGTCGTCACGCACATCAATCAATATGAAGGACGTTTCGCCCAGTGAACGGGCGGTCAGCAACCCGGCAAGCTCGGAAGCGGTGAGGGTTTCGTGGCTGGCAGGAGCGGCGTCGTCGGCGGTGGGGAGACCGCACGCCACGGCGACTTGCGAGAGGTCGGTGACCGGCAGGCGGTCGGGATCCGGCAGGATGGAGAGCTCGCGCCAGGTCTGGGCGAGGGCGTCGTGGATGAGTACGCGACCCACCAGCGGGCGGCCGATACCGGTGATGAGTTTGAGCGCCTCGGTGACCATGACCGACCCGATAGTGGCCGGGAGCATGCCGAGCACGCCGCCTTCCGCACAGGAGGGAACCTGACCGGGTGCCGGCGCCTCCGAGAAGAGGTCGCGATAGACCGGGCCGTGGCCGGACCAGAACACCGAGACCTGGCCGTCGAAGCGCAGGATGGATCCCCACACGACCGGAATTCCCACGAGCTCGGCTGCATCGGACACGAGGTACCGCGTGCCGAAATTATCCGCGCCATCCATGACCAGGTCGTACCCGGAGAAGATCTCCAGGGCGTTGTCGGTGGTCAGGCGCTCGCCGTGCGTTTTGACGGTGACCAGCGGATTGAGGCGGGCAACTGCGTCGGCGGCGGAATCCACTTTGGGGCGGCCGATGTCCGCCATCCCGTGCACCACCTGGCGTTGCAGGTTGGACACGGAGACCACGTCGTCATCAACCACGCCGATGGTTCCGACACCCGCGGCCGCCAGGTACTGCAGTGCCGGGGCTCCCAGACCGCCGGCCCCGATGACCAGCACGCGAGCGTTCTTGAGGCGACGTTGGCCCTCCACCCCGAGTTGCGGAAGCGTGAGGTGGCGCGAGTAGCGTTCGAGTTCTTCGTGGCTGAGCTCCGGTGCGGGCTCGACGAGGGGCGGGAAAGAAGAAGCGGCGGTCATGAGACGTGCGACTCCGATGGTGACGAGGTGGGTGAAGCTGACGGTGCCGACGAATCCACCCGTAAAGGACCCTGCCCCGAGGACGGCGCGGGCCAGTCCCCGCGTGGAATGTCATCTCGTGCGGCTTCCGATCCCGAAGGGGCGCCACTAGTTCCGATTCGTCCGGCCATCGGTGAGGATGCCACGGCATGCGCGCGGCGTGCGATTCTGCCCGCGCCACGCGCCAGCCGTCCGGCCTCCACTGCGTATCGCATGGCCTGGGCCATGTTCACGGGGTTCTGCGCGCGGGTCACGGCGGAGGCGAGCAGTACCGCGTCGCATCCGAGTTCCATGGCCAGTGCGGCCTCAGAGGCCGTGCCAATACCCGCGTCCAACACCACGGGAACGCTCGCTCGAGAGGCGATGAGCTCAATGTTGTGCGGGTTCAAAATGCCCAGCCCCGTGCCGATCGGTGCGCCCAGCGGCATGACCGCCGTGGCCCCGGCCTGTTCGAGGTGCAGTGCCAGAACGGGGTCATCGGAGGTGTACGCGAACACTTTGAAGCCTCGCGCGACGAGCTGTTCGGTGGCGTCGAGTAGTTCAACACCGTCCGGGAGCAGCGTGTCCTCGTCCGCGATGACTTCCAGCTTGACCCAGTCGGTTTCCAGCGCCTCCCGGCCCAGCTCGGCGGTCAGCAGCGCGTCACGCGCGGTGTAGCAACCGGCGGTATTGGGCAGCACCCTGATGTCGTTGCGGTGCAGGATGCCGTAGAGGCTGTCCCGGGGTGACGACGCCGCTGCGCCATCGTCCACTTCGCTCCCGTTGCGAACAGCCTGGCCACCACCGGAGCCCAAACCCCATCCCGGTGAGTACCGCCGCACCGCCACCGTGGTCAGCTCGGTACCGGATGCGAGGAGCGCGCGCTCCAACATGGCTAGGTCGGTGAGTCCGCCGGTGCCCATGATGAGCCGGGAGCCGAGGGGGACGCCGTCGATGATCAACTCGTCGGTGGTCATGTCAGCCTCCCTGCACTGCGGTGACGATTTCTACGGTCTGGTTGGCCTCAAGCAACGTGTCAGCCCAGCGGGAACGCGGGATGACCGCGTGGTCCAGCGCCACGGCGATACCCAGCGGCTTGCCGTCAGCCGCGCGGCCGGCCGCGGTAATTTCACGGCCGGTCAGATCGGCCACGGCATCGGCAACGGACAGGCCTTCGGTCAGCGGTACGGGGTTCCCATTCACCTGGATGGTGTCGTGGGGCGCGGTATTCATGGTGTTCACCTGCTACATCTCGGGGTGCGCGGGAGAATGCCGCGCGGGATCGGTCGAGGTCAAGAAATCTTTGTCGTGCTCGTGGCTGACGGCGGGGTCCGTGGTGCCGGTCGCCAGTTCTGCGGCCAGCCGGGCGGCCACGGGAGTCAGCAGGATGCCGTGTCGGAAGTGGCCGGTGCTGATGACCAGTCCGGTCACGGAGCACAGACCCATGTAGGGCAGATCGTCGGGCGTTCCGGGGCGGGCGCGGGCGAGCATTTCCAGCACATCGCAGTCGTCCACGGCGGGCAGAATCGCTCGCGCATCCCGCAACAACTGATGCACCCCGCCGGCGAGCACGGAGTCGCGGCCGTCCTCGCGGCTCGTCGCGCCGAGCACCAGCGTGCGGTCCGGGCGGGGTACCAGATAGACCGGCCGCCCGTTGACTTGTCCGCGTACAGTCCGCGTGATCAGGTGTTCCTCGCCGGGGAGCAGTAACGAATCGGGTACGCGCAGCCGCAAAATATCGCCGTACACCGGGCGCAGCCGCAGGTTCAGGTCCGTGGGCAACTGTCCCGTATCGCCGGCATTCAGCCCGGTGGCCAGGATGACCGCGTCACTCTCGACTTTTTCGCCCCCGTCCAGGAGCACTCCCGTCACCCGGGGATCGGAGCCACGCGTGGAGAGAACTCGTTCGACCTTGGCGTGGAACCAGTGCGCGGGGCCGGGGTCAATGGCGCCGTGCAGAGTGTCGATGCTGGGCGCGTCTAGAGCTTCTATCAGGGACGCTGCGAGTAGCCGGGGATCCACCTGGTGATCCGTGGGCACCCTGATGGCACCGGCGAAATGCGGGGCAAGGGCGGGTTCGAGTTTCCGGGCCTGACGCGAGGTGATGTCCTCCACATGCATGCCCGCGGCCCGCTGATGGACGGCAAGGTCCTTGAGACTGTGAGCATCCGCGGTGTCCACGCCCACCACCAGGGTCTCTTCGGTTCGATATCCGCTGGGGAGCCCCGATGCCGCGGACACCCGTTCGATGAACGCGGGGTACTCCACAGCCGAGGCAGTCATGAGGGGGTACAGGCTTTCCTGCCCGTACTGGGTTTCGGCGATCGGGGCGAGCATGCCCGCGGCTGCGTGGGTGGCTCCCGAAGCGGGCCGCGGGTCTGCAAGCGTGACGGCCACACCGCGGCGTCGTAATTCGAAGGCGGTCGCCAGGCCGATCAAGCCGGCGCCCGCAACCACTGCATGCTGTGGCGCACTGTGGTGATGTACGGGTGGCATAAGTGCCACATCACTCCCTCCGGCGGCATGATCCGCATCAGGTTTCCGGTCGGCGGCTCACGCCCTCTCAGCCCGCTGCGGTGGTTGCCGATGCAACAGATGCGGACTCCCGTGGAACTACCGGTCGTGTGACCGGTACATCCCAGTGTAACCGTGACCCGTGGCACCATGGCCACATGAGTGAGCAACAGAATCAGGGTGCCCGCCGGCGTGACGCGTTCGCGAACGCCAAGTTGTACGTGTGTGTCACGGCGCGAAAAGAGCGGGGTGACCTGCGGGAATTCCTGCACGCGGCCTACGAGGGCGGCGTGGACATCATTCAATTGCGGGACAAGAAACTCGAGGCCGCGGCAGAAATCGAAGCCATCGAGGTGCTCGCGGATGTTGCGCGAGAACACGGGAAACTGTTTGCGGTCAACGACCGCGCGGATGTCGCCATGCTCACCGGCGCGGACGTTTTCCACGTGGGTCAGGGCGATCTCACTACTCCGCAGGCGCGCCAGCTGCTGGGCAATGACGTGATCATTGGCCGCTCGTGCCTGTCCCGTGAGCAAGTGGACGGTGCCATTGCGGATGAGGGGCTGGACTACTTCTGCACAGGTCCCGTGTGGGAAACGCCCACCAAGCCCGGCCGCGCCGCCGTGGGACTGGAGCTACCGAAGTACGCATCTGAGCATGCGGGGGACAAGCCGTTCTTTGCGATTGGTGGCATCGACGCCGAGCGGTTGCCGTCCGTGCTCGAGACCGGCGCATCACGCATCGTCGTGGTCCGAGCGGTCACGGACGCCACGGACCCCCAAGCTGCCGCTCGCGAGCTGCGGAGATTCTTGTAATTACGTAGTTCTGGGCTCGCAGTTTTCCGGGTGCTGCTCGCACCACGGTGTGACACCGGGGAACTTTCCTCGGTGATCCGCGACCCATTGGTACACACGGTCCTGAAGTATTCGCACCGGTGGGATGCGGTAGAGCCTGCCGAAAACCCGTGTGCCGAGGGCTGCGTTCAGGGTGTCGGCCACGGCGGCTGCACCGGCCGTTTGTCGCTCGCCGACGACCGCCCAGACCGCCGCGTCGGCTTGTGATTCGGTGAGGTCGAATCGTTCCAACACGCCCCGTTCCTGATACGCGTGCGTGTTGATGCACCCGTGTCGGTCGAGTTTTCGGGCCCAGCCCACGGCGCGGGTGCAGAAGCCGCAGCGGCCGTCGAAGATCAGGTCCAATTGTGTCTCGTTCGTTGTACTTTGTCCGCCGGTCATAGGAGCACCGATCCGCTGATGCACGTGGTGCAGTGCCCGCCCACCCAGACATTTTTATGGGCATCCGAGGTGACGGTCACGCGCCCGCGACGCCCCATGGCCGTGCCCTGCTGAGCGACGTACGACGACGCCGCGTGGCCGGTCCTCATGAGCCACTGCGCCAGGCTCGCGTTGAGACTACCCGTGACGGGGTCTTCGTACCCGCCGGTGCCGGTCACGAACGCCCGGACCTCGAACTGTTGCGGGCTGTCTTCCGGATAGGGACCCACTACGCCGATCTTGTAATTCCCCAGCGCCGGGTAATCCGGTTCGATGGCCAGGACATCCTCTGCGGTGGGCAGCAGGACAGCCGCCCAACCCGGACCGTTGTCGACCCACTGATGGGCCACGATCTCCTCGTCATCCAGGCCCAGCCCCGCAGCGACCTGCTCCAGCATGGCGGGATCGAAGTTTCCCGAGCGCGAGGTGGGTGGCGCGGCGAAGGTCAGAGCGCCGTCGTCGGTGGGACGGATCTCGACCAGACCGGCGGCGCATTCCTGCACGATGACCTCGCTGGAGCGGGGGGTATTGCCCGCCTCGAGCCACGCGTGGGCCGAGCCGAGCGTGGGGTGACCCGCGAAGGGGAGTTCACCACCGGGGGTCCAGATACGCAGCCGGTAATCCGCGTCCGGCGAGGTGGGCGGGAGGACGAACGTGGTTTCGGACAGATTGGTCCACCGCGCGAACCGGGCCATGTCCTGGTCGCTGAGATCCGTGCCGTCGAGTACCACCGCGACCGGATTGCCCATGTGGGGATCGCGGGAGAAGACATCGACCTGGGCGAACGGGCGCTGGCGGTGCTGATCAGTCATGGGTTGATTCCATCACATGCTTGATCGCGCGCCTCAACTGTTCGACACTCGGCGCCTCTGCGGGAACATGCTCCTCGTCGCGGTCGTTCTACGGAGTGGCTAGCGCGACCTCCGGGGTAATGAAAAATCCCCTTGCCGTCACGATCAGTGATGGCAAGGGGAGATTTGGTCGGGATGACAGGATTTGAACCTGCGACCTCGTCGTCCCGAACGACGCGCG
>JAKDKI010000226.1 GCA_030453435.1 Kocuria sp. | reverse complement strand
GTGCCGTCCATCTACGTGTGGACCCACGACTCGATCGGTCTGGGCGAGGACGGCCCCACGCACCAGCCGGTTGAGCAGCTGTCGTCACTCCGCGCCATCCCCGGGTTGGACGTCGTTCGTCCCGCGGACGCCAACGAGACCGCCGTCGCGTGGCGCACCATGCTCGAGCATCACGACCGCCCGGCCGGTATCGCGCTGACCCGTCAGAACCTACCGGTCTTCGCTCGTGAGGACCTGCACCCGGATGCCGAGGGCGAGAAGTTCGCTTCCGCCGAGGGCGTGGCCCGCGGCGCGTACGTGCTGGCCGATAGCGAGTCCACCCCTGACGTGGTGCTCATCGCCACCGGCTCCGAGGTGGAGCTGGCCGTGGCCGCCCGCAAGCAGCTTGCGGAGCAGGGCGTTGCCGCCCGCGTGGTCTCCATGCCGTGCCGTGAATGGTTCGATGAGCAGGACAAGGAGTACCGCGAGTCGGTGATCCCCTCCGTGGTGAAGGCACGCGTCACGGTTGAGGCCGGCATCAAGATGTCCTGGAACGACATCCTGGGCGACGCCGGGCGCGCCGTGTCCCTCGAACACTTCGGTGAGTCCGCCGATTACAAGACCCTGTACCGCGAGTTCGGCATCACCGCCGAGGACGTGGTCAGCAAGGCTCAGGAGTCCATCGCCGCAGCGCGGTGACACTCCCACGACTGTGCGGGGCGCCGAATCAGCGCCCCGCACAGCACAACAAGAATTTCCAGCAATGAGTTAGGAAGTCACAGTGAGCACTCCCACCAAAAAGTTGTCCGACGCAGGCGTCTCCATCTGGCTCGATGATCTGTCCCGCCAGCGCCTGACCAGCGGCAACCTGCAGGAACTGATCGACACCAAGAACGTTGTGGGTGTGACCACCAACCCCACGATCTTCGCCGCTGCATTGGCCAACGGTGAGTCCTACGCCGAGCAGGTCTCCGAGCTCGCCCAGTCCGGTGCGGACGTGGACGAGGCAGTTTTCACAATCACCACCGATGACGTCCGCGATGCCTGCGACGTGTTCGCTCCGGTCGCAGAGGCGACCCAGGGAGTGGACGGCCGCGTGTCCATCGAGGTGGATCCTCGCCTCGCTCAGGACGCGGATGCCACCGCCGCCATGGCGCAGCGTCTGTCCCAGACCATTGATCGCCCCAACGCGCTCATCAAGATTCCGGCCACCGAGGCGGGTCTGCCGTCGATCTCGGCAACCATCGCCGAAGGCATCTCGGTCAACGTGACCTTGATCTTCTCCCTCGAGCGCTACCGCGCGGTGATCAACGCGTACATGATCGGCCTCGAGGAAGCGTTGGAGAACGGCAAGGACCTGTCCACCATTCACTCCGTGGCATCCTTCTTCGTCTCCCGCGTGGACACCGAGATCGACAAGCGCCTGGACGCCGTGGGCACCGACGAGGCCAAGGCGCTCAAGGGCAAGGCCGGACTGGCCAATGCTCGCCTGGCCTACCAGATCTACGAAGAGCAGTTCACCACGGAGCGCTGGAAGCGCCTCGAATCCGCAGGTGCCAACGCCCAGCGCCCGCTGTGGGCCTCCACCGGTGTGAAGGACCCCTCGCTGCCGGACACCCTGTACGTGACCGAGCTCGTGGCTCCCCACACCGTCAACACCATGCCGGAAAAGACCCTGGACGCCACCTACGACCACGGTGAAATCACCGGTGACACCATTGCCGGGACTTACCAGGAGTCCAACGAGATCCTGGATGCCATTGCCGAGCATGGCATTTCGTACCAGAACGTGGTCGAGCAGCTCGAGACCGAGGGCCTGGACAAGTTCGACAAGTCCTGGGACGAGTTGCTGGAGACGGTCCGCACGGCCCTCGACAACGCCCGCTGATCCGCTGCTGAACCAGACCATCCACCAGCACGCTTCGTAGCCACTAGGAGGCTCGTTATGAGTTCACTGTCGTTGTCCGCTTCAGGCACCGCTCGCCAGGCCATTGACGCCCAGGTACCGCGCCTGGTCGAGGAACGATTCGCGTCCAAGCTCTTCGCCAAGGACCCCGCCCTGTGGGGACCGGCCGCAGAAGAAGAGGCCAAGATTCGTCTGGGGTGGACCGAAGCCGCGACCGTGTCTCGTCCCCTCGTGGCCGAGATCGTGCAGTTGCGCGAGGACTTCGCATCCGAAGGTGTCACGCGCTTCGTGCTGGCGGGTATGGGTGGCTCATCCCTGGCGCCCGAGGTCATCACCCGCACCGAGGGTGTGGATCTCTTTGTGCTGGACTCCACGGATCCCGAAATGGTGCAGCTGGCACTCCAGGACTTGGACAAGACCGCGCTGGTGGTCTCGTCCAAGTCCGGGTCCACGGTCGAGACCGATTCGGCACGCCGCGCGTTCGTGGCAGCTTTCGAGAAGGCCGGCATCGACGCATCGCAGCGGATCGTGGTGGTGACGGATCCGGGGTCGCCCATGGACGATTCCGCCCGTGAGGCCGGGTACCGCAAGGTCTTCAATGCCGATCCCAACGTGGGCGGGCGCTTTTCGGCGCTCACCGCGTTCGGCCTGGTCCCTTCCGGACTGGCCGGTGCGGACATCGAACAGCTCCTGGACGATGCCGAAGAAGCTGCGGAGTTCCTCAGCGAGGACGACGAGGACAACATCGGACTTCGCCTGGGGGCTGCCTTGGGCGGCACCAAACCGCTGCGGGACAAGATCGTGATCGTCAACAACGGCGCGCCCGTGGTCGGATTCGCGGACTGGGCCGAGCAGCTGATCGCGGAATCCACGGGTAAGTCCGGTACCGGCGTGCTGCCGGTGGTCGTCTCCGAGGGGGCACCGGAGCTGGAAACACGAGCGGACGATGTCCTGGTGGTGTCGTTGGTCGCCGATGACGCGGAGCCCGTGGACGATCAGGACGCCGTGGCGATCTCCGGTTCCCTGGCAGCCATGATGATGGCCTTCGAGGTGGCCACCGCCGTGGCGGGTCAGCTGTTGAAGATCGACCCCTACAACCAGCCGGACGTGGAGTCCGCCAAGAGTGCCACGCGTGAGCTGCTGGCTTCCTCCCCGGAGCCGAGCCCGGCAGTTGCCACGGACGGTTCCATCGAGATCCGCGGTTCCGAGCAAGTTCTCCAGGGTGCCACTACGGTTCCCGAGGCTCTGAAGGCGCTCATGGCGCAGTTGCCCGAGGACGGGTACGTGAGCGTGCAGGCGTACTTCGATCGACTCGGTTGGGCTGAGCTGGAAGAGATTCGTCCGGTGCTCGCGCAGAAGACCGGCCGCCCCGTGACCTTCGGCTGGGGCCCGCGCTTCCTGCACTCGACCGGTCAGTACCACAAGGGCGGGCCCGCTCAGGGCGTGTACTTGCAGGTCACGGCCGCGACGGACACGGACGTGGACATTCCCGAAATCCCGTTCTCGTTCGGCGAGTTGATTTCCGCTCAGGCCGATGGCGACGCCAAGGTGCTGACCGATCACCACCGCCCTGTACTCCGGTTGCGTCTCACTGACCGTTCCGCCGGTGTGGAGCAGCTCTTGAAGGCCGCAGCCGCACTCTAAAATCATTACCATTCATTATTTTCCGGTCATCGCGGACCGGGGCGTTTCGTGTCACTCGCTACGCCCCGGTCCGTTGGTCCGGATGAAACAGGGAGCATTGTGCCTCACCACAACAACAGCAACCCGCTGCGAGATCCCCGGGACCGCCGCCTGACGCGAGTCGCGGCGCCGTCGTCCCTGGTGCTTTTCGGCGTGACCGGTGATCTTGCCAAGAAAAAGCTGCTGCCGGCCATGTATGACCTGGCCAACCGCGGTTTGCTGCCGCCGTCGTTCTCGTTGGTGGGCTTCGGCCGCCGCGACTGGGATGACGCGGAGTTCGCCGAGTACGTCAAGGAGTCGATCGCGGACCACGCCCGCACTCCGTTCAACCAGGCCATGTGGGAGCAGTTCGCCTCCGGCCTGCGCTTCGTGCACGGTAATTTCGACGACGACGCCGCCTACGAACGTCTCGCCGAAACCCTCACCGAACTCGACGAGTCCCGCGGTACGCGCGGCAATCACGCGTTTTATCTGTCCATTCCGCCCAAGGCGTTCGATGTGGTCTGCCAGAAGCTCGCGGACCATGATCTGGCCGAGAGCAATGGCACCCAGGGCTGGCGGCGCGTGGTGATCGAGAAGCCGTTCGGCCACGACCTGGAATCCGCCCGCGAGCTCAACGCCATTGTGGAACGTGTCTTCCCGGCGGACAGCGTGTTCCGTATTGACCACTACTTGGGCAAGGAGACGGTGCAGAACATTCTGGCGCTGCGCTTCGCCAACCAGATGTTCGA
>JAKDKI010000225.1 GCA_030453435.1 Kocuria sp. | reverse complement strand
CGATCTTCCAGGGCCCCGCGGGGTGGGGCGAATTCGGACCGTTCCCCGAATACCAGGATGCTGAAGCCTCGCAGTGGCTACGCGCCGGTATCGAAGCAGCCTGGCAAGGATTCCCGGCCCCCCTTCGCACGAGCATCCCCGTCAACGCGACGGTTCCGGCGGTTCCCGCAGACCGGGTGGGTGACGTGCTCGCCGGGTACGGCGGCGCGGTCCTCGCCGTGAAAATCAAGGTCGCCGAGCGCGGCCAAACTTTGGCTGACGACGTCGCTCGCGTGGCTGCCGTCCGCGACCTCCTTCCCGATGCCGAGCTTCGCGTGGACGCGAACATGGGCTGGGACGAGGATCAGGCCGTCGCGGCGCTGACCGAGTTGGGGGCGTTCGATCTTGAGTACGCCGAACAACCGGTAGCCAGCATCGAGGGCCTGGCCGCCGTGCGTCAGAGGCTGCGGGACAAGAACATTGGCCTGAAGATCGCCGCGGACGAGTCTGTGCGCAAGGCTGAAGATCCGCTCGCGGTGGCCCGTGCCGGTGCAGCTGACCTGATCATCGTGAAAGTGGCCCCGCTCGGGGGAGTGCGTCGAGTAGTCGAGATTGTCCGGGAAGCGGGACTGCCCGCCGTCGTCAGCTCAGCGATCGACAGCTCGGTAGGAATCCGCGCCGGTGTTGCGCTGGCCGCCGCGCTACCCGAGCTGCCGTACGCGTGTGGACTGGGGACGTTGTCCCTCATGGAGGCGGACGTAACCCGCGAACCGCTCAAACCGCAGGACGGCTTCATCCCCGTGCGTGACGTTGCCGTGGACGAAGGTCTGCTGGAGGAGTTCGCTGTGACGGGGGAGCGGCGGGACTGGTGGCTCGATCGGATCCGGCGGACGCACGGCCTGCTCGAGCAAGGCTGATACCCCCCCCTCGACCTCGACGGTTAGCTGTCGCAGCGCCACAGGGCACGCAGATCAGCAATTCCTCAGACCTGGGAATCCGCCGAACTAGGCTGTTTCCGTGAACAAGAAATCCGGATTCTGGCGCAGACTGGTCAATCAACTGTGGTTCGTCCCCGCAGCCTGTGTGCTCGGTGCAATTCTTCTGGCGCAGCTCATGGTGGGCCTGGACCGAATGATCCCCCCGGATTCGGACAGCATCTGGGTCGACTGGGTCTATGCCGTGGGAATCGACGGGTCCCGCTCGATGCTCTCGGCCATCGGCGGTTCCATGCTGGGGGTTGCCGCGACCGCGTTCTCGATCACCATTTCGGTGGTGGCCACCGCGAGTTCCACCTACGGCCCCCGGTTGGTGCGGAACTTCATGGCGGACCGCATCAACCAGGTGGTCCTGGGCGTGCTGGTCTCCACGTTCATTTACACGCTGCTGGTGCTGCGGACCATTCGCTCGGCCTCGGACGACCTCGCCTCGCCCTTCGTGCCGCACATCGCCGTCAACTTTGCGGTGCTCCTCGCGATCGCCGACGTCGCTCTGCTGGTCTACTTCATCCACCACATCGCGGATTCGGTTCAGGTCAACACGCTGGCGCACGGAGTCCGACGTCGTTTCCTCACCGTGATCGAACGCTGGTACCCGGAGGAGACACCCGAGGAAATGACCCGCACCCTCAGCGACCGCCCCGGAGGTGAGCTGATCAGGGCGGAGAAGACCGGCTACATCGTGGACATGGATTTTGAGAAGATCCGTTCCTGCGCGGAGGAAAAAGACCTTCGGGTCACCATGATTCCGGGGGTCGGGGACCATATCCTGCCGGGCGAGCCGCTGTTTCGGGTCTGGCCGGAATCGCTCGCGGACGACGTGGAGAAGACATTGCGGGGCTCGGTGGCCCTGGGGGGACTCGAGGTCCGCGCTGCAAGACATCCGTTTCGCGGAACAACAGGTCGTGGAACTGGCGGTGCGCGCGCTGTCCACGGGGACCAACGACCCGTACACAGCGATCAACGCCGTCCAGGAGGTGGCCCCCGGGATCGTCACCGCCGTATCTCGACCGGTACCCGGAGACACCGTGGTGGTCGATGGCGTCCCGCGCTTCAGCTACCGGACCATCGGCCCCGCGGAAATCGTGGACATGCCCTTCGACCAGATCCGTCCGCACATTTCAGGCCAGGTGGAGGTGGCAGAAGCGCTCATCGATCTGGCGGCCAGGATCGAGGCGGCCACCATTCATTCGTCGATTGAGGACCTTGCACGGCAGCACGTGAACCTCGTGGTGGAACAGTTCCGCCGGGACGATCCCGTGGACCGGGACCTCAAGCGGGTAGAGGACTATGCCGCGAAGCGTCTGACGTTCACGAGCGAGGGCTAGCGGACGTTGCAGGAACGTATAGCCGCAACTTGAGTAGCGCGAGCGCGGCGAGCACCACGATCACGGACACCCCGATGTAGAGCTGAGTCGGAGTCCACCCGGCGTCCAAGAGCACGCCCACCAGAATGGGTGCCAGGATCGCACCGAACCGGCCCACGCCAATGCCCCATCCGACGCCGGTGGTGCGCACCGCGGGAGCGTAGGTTTGCGGCGCCACGGTGTAGAGGCCGGCCACGCAGCCGTTGATGAGCATTCCCACGATCACGCCGCTGAAGAACGCGAGGGTCGGCATGGAGGTGGTCGTAATGAACACCACCAGGGTCACGGCGGAGAGCAACGAGAACACGAGCAGGGTCAGGCGGGCATCGCGTCGGGTGGTGATCGCACCGTAAAGCAGGGCGCCGAACGTTCCGCCCATGGTCAGCATGATGCCGCCCACGATGCCCTGTTGTTCGGTCATGCCGGACTCGACCAGCAGCTTGGGCGTCCAGGAGTTGGCGAAGTAGAAGCCGAACATGATCACGATGAACGCGATCCACAGCATCAAAGTAGGCACGCGGTAGCGGCCGTTCAAGAGTTGGGCCACGCTGCCCTGGTTAGTGGCGGCGGCGTCGGGCGGGCCCAGAACGACGTCGCTCGGCAGGCCGATGCGGCGAGCAATACGAGCGATCTTCTCCTCCGCGTTCCTGGGCCGGCGGGCGCGATAGTAGTCGACCGACTCGGGTAACAGGGCCGCGGTGAGCACGATCCCGACCACCGTGAGGATCGCGCCGGTCATAAACACCGAACGCCAGCCGAAGGTGGGAATCAACTGGGTTGCACCCATGCCGCCGAGCGTGGCACCCACGCCGTAGCCGGCCGCGTAGATACTGACCGCCATGCCGCGGTTGCGGTTGTTGGAGTACTCGCTGGTGAGCACGGTGATGGTGGCCAGGATGCCGCCCACTCCTATCCCGGTGAGCACGCGCCACAGTCCCAGTTCCACGGCGCTGCCGGACGTTGCAGACAAGAATAAACCCAGGCCGTTCAGACCCAGCGCGAGCAGGAGGATGTTCCGCCGCCCGTAGCGGTCCGCGAATGGACCCAGGAGTAGAGCGCCGGCACCCATGCCGATCAGGCCCGCGCTCAGCAGCCAGCCCAGCTGGGAACCGGACAAGTCGAACTCCGCGGTCACGGAGGTGGCGGTGAATGCCATGGCCAGAACGTCGTAGCCGTCCAGGGCATTCAGGAAGGTGGCCATGGCCACGATGATCCACTGGTAGACGGACATCGGGGACTGATCGATGGCGCGACGAATGTCCAAGGAAGTGCCTTTCGGGGGTCTGTCACCGATGTTGGGTGACGGCTGGCGCGAATCGGAAAATCTCCGCATGTGCAGCCTAGTCAGGGCTGACGGGTTAGGTGAGACTGATGACACTCGAGGTCATCTGGACCGGGTCGAAACGGAATCGGCACACCCACCGATAGGTAGCTCAGCAATTAACCTGCCGTTTGATCTGAGGTCGCACCCGGATCACCCACGGGTGATGAGCTATGCATCGAAAGAACTCGCTGACATGTGTATCCGCATGTCGTCACCCAGGGGGATCCCATGACCCAAACACCTGAACGCCGCAAACTCCTGCCCATGTTGGGCCACGTCAACGGCAAGCGCAGCCCGCTGACGTGTGAGCTCAAGTGCGGTAGCCAATGCATGAACCCGGACTGCAACCAGTCCGGCAACGACTACGCGCACGACATCATTTCGGCGGCCGTGAGCCGCCGAGCCGCTCTGGGCCTGGGCCTGGCAGGTGCCGTCACGGTGGGGGTCGTGGCAGGTACCTCTGAGCCCGCCAATGCAACCTATGCGTACTGGGGCAAGGGCCGCGGCCGCTTGGACTTCAACCCCATCAAGCCCGTTGACATGACCGTGGACGATTTCAACGTCCCGGAGGGCTACGACTGGTCTCCGATCATCCGCTGGGGCGACCCGCTGTTCTACGACGCTCCGGAGTTCGACCCGG
>JAKDKI010000224.1 GCA_030453435.1 Kocuria sp. | reverse complement strand
ATGGGTATCGAGCGGACCCTGATGTTCCGCAACAACGTCCCGGACATGCACGACATGGTCGAGGGCGACATCCGTTTCAGCGAGCACTTCGGGATGGAGATCTAATCATGCGAGTTCCTTTGTCATGGCTGCGCGAGTACGCGCCCGTACCCGAGAACGCAACCGCCGAGGACGTCCTGGCCACCCTGGTCAAGGTGGGCCTCGAAGAAGAAGACATCCACCGCCCCACGGACGAGCTCTCCGGGCCGATCGTGGTGGGCCAGGTGCTCACCATGGAGCCGGAAACCCACTCCAACGGCAAGACTGTGAACTGGTGCACTGTGCGCGTGGTTCCGGAGGGTCAGGAACAAACCCTGACCGGTAAGGGCATCGACCCGTCCGGTGTACAGGGCATCATTTGCGGTGCCCATAACTTCACCGTGGGCGACAAGGTTGTGGTGACCCTGCCTGGGGCCGTGCTGCCCGGAGACTTCAAGATCTCCGCGCGCAAGACCTATGGTCACACCTCCGCGGGCATGATCGCCTCGGTACGCGAACTGGGCATTGGCGACGATCACGACGGCATCCTGGTGCTCTCCACCCTGGGACTGGACCCCGAGCTGGGGTCGGACGCCATGGAACTGCTGGGCCTCTACGACTCCGCGGCCGAGATCAACGTGACTCCCGACCGCGGCTACGGCTTCTCGCTGCGCGGCGTGGCACGCGAATACTGCCATGCAACGCGCTCGCCGTTCACCGATCCCGTGGCTGAGCTGGCGCCCAAGGTGCCGGAAGCCACCGAATCCGGTTTCTCGGTCACACTGGCCGACGACGCACCGATCCACGGTCGCCAGGGCTGCACGCGATTCGTGACTCGCGTGGTCGAGGGCGTGGATCCCTCCGCGCCCACTCCGCCGTGGATGTCGTCCCGCCTGCGGTTGGCCGGGATCCGTTCCCTGAGCCTGCCCGTGGACATCTCCAACTACGTGATGCTGGAGTACGGCAACCCGATTCACAACTACGACTTGGACAAACTCCAGGGCGGCATCACGGTGCGTCGGGCACAGCAGGGTGAGAAGCTCACCACGCTGGACGACAAGACCCGTGAGCTGGACTCCGAGGACCTGCTGATCACGGATGAGTCCGGCCCGATCGGGATGGCCGGTGTCATGGGCGGCGCCACGACCGAGGTCTCGGACTCCACCACGCGCATTCTGGTGGAGGCCGCGCGCTTCGACGAGATCTCGATTGCTCGCACCGCCCGTCGTCACAAGCTGCCCTCGGAAGCATCCAAGCGCTTCGAACGCGGCGTGGACCCGCAGGTCGCCCCGGTGGCCGCTCAGCGCGTGGTCGACCTGTTGGTCGAACTCGCCGGCGGTACCGACACCGGTGCCGTGACGGACGTCGATCAGACGGTTGCTCCCGAGTACATCGACCTGCCCGCCGGATACGCCGAATCTCGTGTGGGCGTGGATTACTCGCCCGAGACCATCGAGCACTCGCTGCGCGAGATCGGTGCCGACGTCCTCGAGACCGCTGACGGCTGGAAGGTCACCCCGCCCACGTGGCGCCCGGACCTGAGCGACAAGGAAGACCTGGTTGAGGAGATTGCGCGCCTGGACGGCTACGACAAGATCCCCGATCGACTGCCTGTCGCGCCTCCCGGCCGTGGCTTCACCCGCTGGCAGGCGGCACGACGCCGCGTGGCCAATTCCCTGGCCGCCGCGGGCCTCACCGAGGTGCTCAGCTACCCGTTTGTGTCCCAGGACGAGAACAACCTGTGGGGCTCCGCTGAAGAAGGCACCACGGTCGAATCGGTCAAGCTCGCTAACCCGATCAGCGAGGCCAAGCCCTTGCTGCGGGTCAGCATCCTGCCGGGCCTGCTCGAAGTGCTCAAACGCAATCACTCGCGCGGTTTCCGCGATCTGGCGCTGTTCGAATCCGGCCACGTATTCCTCCCTGAGGGCTACTCGCCGGACACTCAGCCCATTCCGCCGCTGGGTGAGCGTCCCTCGGAAGAGGACTTGGCGCGTCTCAACGCCGCGATCCCGGATCAGCCGCGCAAGCTCGCCGCAGTCTTCGCCGGTCACGACGCCGCTGCGGGGCCCTGGGTCGCGCCGCGTCGCCTGGATTGGCAGGACGCCCTGGACGCGGCCATGCTCGCCGCGGATGTGTTGGGCGTGGAGCTCACGGTGACGCAGGGTCAGCATCAGGCCTTCCACCCGGGCCGCACGGCCACACTGAGCACGGCTGACGGCGTGGCGATCGGCGTGGCCGGTGAGCTGCACCCCAAGCTCGTGGCTGCGCAGAACCTGCCGGAGCGCACATGCGTGATGGAACTGGATCTTTCGGCGCTGATCGAACGAGAGATCCCGTCCGTTGTAGCCGAGTCGATTTCGGGATACCCCGCGGCAACGCAGGACGTGGCTCTCGTCGTGGACGGGGATCTTCCGGCGGCGGAACTTCTGGCCACGGTCGAGACCGGTGCTGGCGAGTTGTTGGAATCGGCCAGTGTGTTCGACGTGTATTCGGGTACCGGGGTGGAGGACGGCAAGAAGTCCGTGGCAATTGCCATGCGATTCCGAGCTTCGGACCGTACCCTGACCGCCGATGAAGCATCAGAGGCCCGCACCGCAGCCGTGGCCGCGGCGGAAGCCGCTCATGGTGCGCAACTGCGCGGCTGACACCAGAAGGAGAATCGTTGTCACACGACGCCCAGGAGTTCTTTGATTTCGACGAGCAGGATCAGCCCCGGCGTACCAGAGCCGGCGGCTGGCGGATCGTGCTGGTCGTCCTCCTGGGTGTCGTGGTGTCACTGATTTTCGCCGTCGCCTCTCTACTGGCCTTTGACAAAGCGGGCCGACTCGCGGATTGGGCCGGTCATTCCATGGTGGTCTCGGGCACGTACCAGACCATGACCCACGATCTGGTGACCAAGGACTTCAACGGCATCTACGCCGGCATCATGCCGGATAACGACCTGTTGGAGGACCACCCGTTCGACAACGAGTTGAATGATCCGGTCAAGGTAGAGGTCGGAGACCAGATCACCTTCCGCGGTAGCGAGACGGGACAGCAGGACTCGGATTTCCCGGAGGCCGTGGACGCACTGTTGGCCGTTGAGGATGGCCAGTTGCGCGTCATGGAAACCGATGACCCCGGTAGCTACGGCGAGGGCATCACGGATTCCACCGTAACGGGTCAGCGCGTGAAGGCCGCAGTATTGGCCGGTTTGGCATTGTTGTCCCTGGCGGGAACGGTCTGGGGCGTGCGGGCGGTCAATCGGCATACACGCTGACCGCCGCACGTGAGCTCATCGAGTCTGGGTGAGCGAGAGAGTGCATGACGAAGGGCCCGGTTCTTTACCGGGCCCTTCGTCGTACGCGGAGCTGCGCGTTCGGGAGTCCGCGTGGTCATTGACCTAGGGCAGCAATAGCAGCTTGCCCTGGGTCTTGCGGGATTCCAGGTCGGTGTGCGCTTGCGCGGTATCGGCCAGGGGATAGGTGCCCCCCACTCGAACCTTGAGGTCACCGGCTACCACGGCGTCCGTCAATTCGTTCCACCGCCAGGCACGTTCCTCGGCATCCCGGAGGTAATGGACGAGAGAGGGGCGGGTCAGGAACAGTGCGCCGGATCCGTTGAGTCGCTGGATGTCGAACGGCGGGACCTGACCTGAGGACCCACCGAAGAGCACCACCGTGCCGCGAACGCGCGTGGCCTTCAGCGATTCATCGAACGTTGTTTTACCCACGGAGTCGTAGATGACATCCGCGCCGCGGCCGTCTGTCAGTTCCCGGACCTGCTCCGCGAAATTCTCGTATCCCAGCACATGATCAGCACCCAGCTGACGTGCGGTCTCCGCCTTCTCTGCGGTCGAGGTCAACGCGATGACCGTGGCCCCGATGCGTTTCATGAGCTGAATCGCCAGACCGCCCACGCCACCGGAGGCCGCGGTGATGACCGCGGTGTGCTCGGGCTTGAGCTCGAATGTGGAACGCACCAGGTAGTGGGCGGTGAGCCCCTGGAGGGGGAGGGCGGCGGCGTCGTGATCGGACATCTCGTCCGGAACCGGCATGGCCTTTGCCGCGTCGACCACGAAGTATTCCGCGTAGCTGCGGGTGGCCTCGGAGGTGGCCACGCGCTGTCCGACCGACACCGACGTGACGTTTTCACCCACCGCGGTCACCACGCCGGCGCCTTCGGAACCGGGTGTGAAGGGGTGCTCGACGGGGTAGATGCCCTCGCGCTGATACGTCTCGATGAAGTTCACCCCGGTTGCGGCGGTGCGTACCAGGACCTGATCCGGGCCGGGTTCGGGGGTGGGGGCATCGGTCAGCTGC
>JAKDKI010000223.1 GCA_030453435.1 Kocuria sp. | reverse complement strand
CCGTCCAACAGATCGGGGCGGGCGTTGAACATGGACTTGTAGAACTCGGGGGTGATCGCGGGGATCCGCTCTGCGATCACGCCAATAGTTTGTTCGATGATGGGACGAGACTTCTCGGAAAGCACGGCTACTCCTCAGTTTGGAAACCTTGCACTAAGAAATCTAGCATCCCAAATACGAGTAATGTAGGTCTCACACGAAAGCGTTACGCGGCGGGGCCAACCCAATACTGACCGCAACATTGCCGGCCTGCCGCTCGTTGACCAGGTCAGCAATGGTCACACTGTCCAACTCGCAGTAGAAGGCCTCCCGGGCCTTGGCGAGCGCCGCGCGCAGCTTGCAGCCGTGATTGAGCGGGCAAGAAGCCTCGTCCGCCTCACACTCAACAATCGCGGTATTGGCCTCAAGCTCCCGCAAGACGGATCCCAGATTGGCCTCAAGACCAGCTTCGGTCAGGCTCACTCCCCCGGCCCGTCCGCGCTGCGACTCCAACAACCCCATGGATCGCAGTTTGGCCACCGTCTTTGTCACGTGGTGATAGGGGGCGCCGACACCCTCGGCAATACGTTGAGTGGACAAGAGAGTGCCCTCGGGCAGTCCGCCCATCAGCAACAGCACTCGTAGGGCGATGTCAGAAAAAGCAGTTAGCTTCACGATTCAGCCCCCTCATGTGGTTATGGATCTATTAAACGCTGCCAACCTTGGAGTAACCGTTACTTTCGACGGAAAATTCCCTCGGCGGAGCTCGTCCCCCATCCGACTGACACCTCGATGCAGGCTAGTCCACGCTTGTGTTTTTCCCTCGGCGAGCCAGTTACCCCCTCGTATGCTGAAAAAGCTGCAACCCCCCCGGGCTTTGGGGGCCAAGGGGTGCGACAGCAGGCTAGAACCAATTCAGTAGGGGGATATAGGTCATGGCCTTTTCACTGTCGCCTTCTCGCAAGACACGTGCCGAAGACCGGCCTACCCAAACGCCTGTCGACGCACCACAAACTTCTAGTAGGGAGACAATCGATATGTCCCAGTTGGACAACTTCATTCAGGAACTGCTGAGCATCGAGGGCGCGACCGGCGCCGCCGTGGTGGATATTTCCAGCGGCATGGCACTTGCCTCCGGCGGTAACCCCGGCTTCGACCTCAACGTTGCCGCGGCCGGTAACTCCAACGTGGTCCGCGCCAAGCTGCGGACCATGAAGGACATCAACCTTCGCGGTGAGATCGAGGACATCATGATCACCCTCGAGGGCCAGTACCACTTGATCAACGTGCTCAACACGGAAGAGACCAGCGGACTGTTCGTTTACCTCGTGCTGGACCGCAACACCGCGAACCTCGCACTGGCACGCCACAAACTCAACACCGTGTCCAAGCGCGTTTCCCTCTGATCCGACTCAGAATTGGTGACCCGGGATTCATCCACCCGGGTCGTTCACACGACTGCGGCCCGTACTCAAAAGTGCGGGCCGCAGTTCTTTGAGATCCGGAGGCTCGCGCCCGGTCCGGTGACAGTCCTGAGTCAGGGTCAGTCGTGAGCGGTGTTCTCCTGCGGGACTTCTTCGGCCACGCGCCGCTTACGCACCGCCCTAGCGGGCAGCTCCTCGCCCGTCACAGCAGCCATCAGGGTGTCTTCAGTGGCCTGGTCATTGAACTGCTCACTGACGATCTGACCGTCACGCATGACCAGGATTCGGTGACACCATTGCAACAATTCGGACATCTCCGAGGAGATCAGTAGCACCGAGGTGCCCTTGGAGGTCAGGTCGGGAGCATGTCGTAGATGTCGCCCTTGGCACCCACGTCGATTCCGCGGGTGGGGTGATTCAGGATCAGAATGTCGCAGTCGGTGCTCATCCATCGGGCCAGCGCGATCTTCTGCTGATCGCCGCCGGACAACTTGCCCACTTGGCCCTGGATGTCGTGCGTCTTGATGTGCAAGGCCTTGACCTGGGCGACAACTTCACGCAGTGCGGTGACTTCCCTGACGAATCCCGCATCCGGGTCCGGGTCGTCGTGACGCAGCCTGCGGGCCACGGATTGCTCGTGCGCCTCGTTCAACTCGTCGTCGTTGTCGAACAGGTACCCGATACCGAGCTCCACGGCGTCCTGCGCCGAATTAATGCCCACGTCTTTACCGGACACCTGAAGCTGCGCGTATGAACCAGGGTGAACCCCCACCACGGCACCGGCCAGCTCGTTCATGCCGGCGCGGCGCAAACTCGTCAGGCCCAGGACTTCTCCGCGGCGGAGCGTGAGATCCACGCCGTTCAGTCCGCTGTCCGTACTCAACCCGCGAACGGTCAGGGCCTCGTCCTCGTGTTCCTGACCGCCGGGCCGGTCCCGCTCGGGGAGTTCGCGTTCCAGCATGGAGAAGACGATCTGGTCGGCACCCACTTCACGGGGTACGAATTCTTCCTTGATCGTGCCCTCGCGCATGACCACGATGCGGTCGGCCAAGGAGCGCACCTCATCAATGCGGTGGGTGATGTAGATGACGCCTCGACCCTGACTGGCCAGCTGTCGCGTCATGGCGTGCACGGTGGCCACTTCGTGATCGTTGAATGTGGCTGCTACCTCGTCCATGAGCACCAGGCGCGGGTCCTCCATGCGAACACGCAGCACCTACACGAGTGCTTTCTCCGCGCGCATCAGGGAGGAAATGTGGGCCTCCGGATCCAACTCCACCCCGGAGTCACGCAATACCTCTCGGGCCCGTTCCAGCAGCGACTCCCGGTCACCGTGGACTCCGTGCTCGAATCCCGCGATGGCCTCCGCCACCGTGAGGGACCCGTTCATCGCGAAGCGCTGGTGCACGGCACCCACGCCCGCTGATCGGGCATCCTGTTCATTCTGTGGTGTGTAGTTGTCCCCACACAGGATCATGGCTCCCCCGTTGGGCCGCGAGAGCCCGGAGAGCAACGAAATCAGAGTGGACTTACCCGCCCCGTTTTCTCCCACCAGACCAACAATCTCTCCGGCCCCCACCGTGAGATCGATGCCCTTGAGAGCCCGAAAATGAGCGTAATTCTTGGTCAGACCGGTGACCTGCAAAATGTTTTCCAAGGACAGCCTCTCCCCTGCTATTCCAGTCGGCCTCATTGTCTTCCTTGACGGAGTTTCCCCCAACGGACCGCACAGTAGCTAACTAAAACACACATGGAAACGCCGTGCACGCCACTCAAGTGAAGAATGGCGTGCACGGCGTCGCTACATATGGGGACACTGACCCTTCGGGCGTGTCAGTTCGAATCAGGAATTCTTGAGTCGCTCCTCAAGACCGGCACGCTGTTCCAAAATGACTTCCGGAACGTCACCGAGCTTGTTGAACCACTCGTCGATGCCCGGCAACTCGGCCAGCCACTCCTCCTGATCGACGCGCAGTGCGGCTTCGAGCTCGTCGTCGGAGATGTCCAGGCCGCTGAGGTCCAGGTCTTCCTTGGTGGGGACGATGCCCACGGGGGTCTCCTGACCACCCGCGGTACCCTTGAGTCGCTCGACGATCCACTTGACCACGCGAGAGTTTTCGCCGAAGCCGGGCCATGCGAAGCCGCCGTCTGCGGTGCGACGGAACCAGTTCACGTAGTAGATCTTGGGCATGGCCTCCTCGCCAACGCGCGCGCCGGTGTCCAGCCAGTGGTCCAGGTAGTCATTGGCGTTGTAGCCGATGAACGGGAGCATGGCCATGGGGTCGCGGCGAACCACACCCACGGCACCCTTGGCGGCAGCGGTGGTCTCGGAGGACAGCGTTGCACCCTGGAAGACACCGTGCTCCCAACCGAAGGACTCGGAGACCAAGGGCACGGTGGTCTTGCGGCGGCCACCGAAGATGATGGCCGACAGCGGCACACCTTCGGGATCGTCGTACTCGTCCGCCAGGATGTCGACCTGCTTGATGGGGGTGCAGAAGCGCGAGTTGGGGTGCGCGGCCGGGCGCCCGGAGTCCGGGGTCCAGTCGTTACCCTTCCAGTCGGTGAGGTGATCGGGGACCTCGTCGGTCATGCCCTCCCACCACACACCGCCGTCATCGGTGAGTGCGACGTTGGTGAAGATGGTGTTGCCGCGTGCCACGCCGCGCATGGCGTTGGGGTTGGTGGTCCAGCCGGTACCCGGAGCCACGCCGAACAGGCCGGCCTCGGGGTTGACCACGCGGGCCTGGCCTTCCTTGAAGCGGATCCAGGAGATGTCGTCTCCGACCATTTCGGCCTTCCAGCCATCGATGGTGGGCTCGAGCATTGCGAAGTTGGTCTTACCGCAAGCCGAGGGGAATGCCGCAGCGATGTAGCGGGAATCGCCCTCGGGGTCGGTGACCTTCAGGATGAGCATGTGCTCGGCCAGCCAGCC
>JAKDKI010000029.1 GCA_030453435.1 Kocuria sp. | reverse complement strand
CCTGTTCCAGGGGCCTCTGTAGCGCAGCCATTTCCTGGCCGAACAGGGTGACGGAGACCGACATTTCCTCGTTCATGTCCCGCAGGGTCACGTAGGAGACGCGTGCCCGGTGGTTGACCTCGATGACTTGACCCTCGACCCACGCATCCGGGGCCTTTTTGATCCAGGCATTGAGGTTGGAGGACAGGCGGGCGAGCGGCCAAGGATTCTCCGGGGACGTGTCCCGAGCGAACTGAGCGAGTTCCCGGTGGGGGTCCGGGACGTCTACAGCATCCGAGGGCTGCGGCGAAGTTGGTGTGCTCATGGGTCATGCTTACCACCCCCGGACGACATGCACAGGCAACTTTTCCCTAAAGTGGAGCCGTGACCCCTCAACCCCCTGCCTCCACCACCCGGGCGCTGCGAACCGCATGCGCCGTGCTGTGCGGACTCCTCACCGGGCTGTTCTTTGCCGCGTGGCTCGGGCTCACGTGGCTGCAGGACCATTTGCTGTCACCGTCAGGGTTCCAAGACACCGCGCACTCGGTTGTTACGGACACCCAGTTCCAGACAGAGCTGGTGGGCACACTCCTGGATCGCGCTTCATTCGGCTTGCTCGATGACTACCAAACCGGACTCGGGCCGGTGGACCGGACTCTCGAAAACGTGCGGGAGCGCGCCGTCGGCGCGGCCGAATCTTTCGCGACGGCCCCTGAGCAACGGGAGATGTGGACCCAGGTGCTCGTTCAAACGCACGCTGCCAACGTGCCGCTCTCGCCGGAAATGGGGGAGGCCCCGGAGAACTTGATCGTGAACGTCCATCCCGTGGGCGCCACGATCGATCAGCGCGTTCGGGACGCCATTGGGATTGACCCCGCGTTGAGTACCCAGGAGCTCACGGTGACCGTTCCCGGCGCTCGTACGGGACCTGCTATCGACGTGATCGTGTGGATCGCCCAGTGGCGCTTCGTGCTCCCGTGGCTGGCCGGGGCACTGGGCATCGCCACGCTGTTGTTGGCCCCCCGCCGTTGGCTGGCCGTCGCGGGCCTGGGGCTCGCCGGGCTGGCCATGACCGCGGCACTGCTGATTGCGGCACTCCTGGCGGCCCAATCTCTCATCTCGGCATCCTCGATTGAGCCAGTGGCGAATCTGGTGGTCCTCGAAATCGTGGGTCTATTGCGGGAATCATTCGTGGCCCGGTGCGTCACGGGCATGATCTGGGCTGCCGTGTTGGTCCTCGTGGGTGTGACGGGGGCCGTGGTGAGACGTCACGCTGTCGCCTACCATTAAGGGCATGTCCACAACCGTTGATCTTTCCATGCCCACCGTTCCTCGCGTACGGCGCACACCTCAAGAGATCGCCGACGCCGCCCCGGTCGCTGGTTCTCGCAAGGTCTTGTTAGCCGCGCCGCGCGGGTACTGCGCCGGCGTGGATCGCGCCGTGATCGCGGTGGAAAAGGCACTCGAGCACTACGGTGCACCGGTGTACGTGCGCAAGGAGATCGTGCACAACAAGTACGTGGTCGGCACGCTGGAAGAACGCGGGGCCATCTTCGTGGACGAAACCGACGAGGTTCCCGAAGGATCCCTGCTTGTGTTCTCCGCCCACGGTGTGTCCCCGGCGGTCGTGCAGTCCGCGGCGGATCGCAACCTACAGACCATTGACGCCACTTGCCCGCTGGTGACCAAGGTGCACCGCGAGGCCGTGCGTTTCGCTCGCGGAGACTACGAGATCCTGCTGATCGGTCACGTGGGCCACGAAGAGGTCGAGGGCACGTTCGGTGAGGCTCCCGAGCACATCCAGATCGTGAACTCCCCGGAGGACGTGGACACTCTCGAGGTCAACGATCCCGATAAGGTGGTGTGGCTCTCGCAGACCACGTTGAGCGTGGACGAAACCATGGAGACCGTGAACCGGCTGCGTGAGAAGTTCCCCAACCTGCAGGACCCGCCCAGCGATGACATTTGTTACGCGACGTCCAATCGCCAGGCTGCGATCAAGGAAATCGCTCCCCAGACGGACTTGGTGATCGTGGTGGGTTCGGCTAACTCGTCCAACTCCGTACGGCTCAAGGAAGTGGCCGAGGAATACGGAGCCAAGCGGGCCGAGCGCGTGGACTTCGCCAACCAGGTCGATGAGTCCTGGTTCGAGGGCGTGGCCACCGTGGGCGTGACCTCCGGTGCTTCGGTGCCTGAGGTGCTCGTGCAGCAGGTCCTGGAGCTGTTGGCCGAATACGGCTACGGGGAAGTCGAGGAAGTCGTCACCGCGGAGGAAGACATCCTGTTCTCCCTGCCCAAGGAACTGCGTGCCAAGCTCGCTGAGGACGGCGACAAGTCCCGTCAGCTCGGTGGCCGGGGAGCCCGCCCCAACCGCTGATTCGAACGCCTGGCGGTCGCAAAGCTGCGGCTGGTCGGGCGTCTTCTCGACCCGCTCACCCGGCCGATCTGTCGACTGAGCGGCACAGCATTAACCGGCCCGTGCGTTGTCCTCGCGCGGGCCGGTTTCATTGGCAGGGCCCTCTTTACTGTCCCCATGACCGTCCAGCACGAATTCGGTGGCGGTGACGGCCCGGGGCATGGTTTCGACCGGTTTGGTTTCGAGCCCCGTTGAGTCATTATCGGTGGGATCAAGTGCCGCGATCTTGCGGGCCGAAGGCAGCACACGGGTCTCGAGCGAGCCCACGAGTTTGTTGTAGCCATCCACCGAACGGCGCAGCGAGCCACCCATGTCCGACAGGTGCTTCCCCACGGACCCCATGCGGTCGTAGAGCTCCCGCGAGAGCCGGTACAACTCGCGTGCGTTGTCCGTGAGCGTGGCCTGCCGCCAGCTGAATGCCACGGCCTTCAGCGACGCCATGAGCGATACCGGGGACACCAACGCCACGTTGTTCCGGGACGCGTGTTCCAACAGTGCCGCGTCCGTTTCCAGGGCCGCGGCCAAGGCCGATTCCACCGGAACAAAACACATCACGAGCTCAGGGGAACCATCGTTACCCGTCCAGTACTGCTTGGTGGCCAGGGCGTCCACGTGCGCTCGCAGGGCCTTGGAGTGCGCTTTCAAGAGCTGCGCCCGGCGCTGCTCGTTCTCCGGTGACCCATCGGCGGGGACAGCCTGGGAGTCCAGGTAGGAATTCATGGGTGCCTTGGCATCGACCACGATCGACTGCCCGCCCGGCAGCTTCACGATCATGTCTGGGCGCTGCACGCCGCGGTCTGTGGTGCGGGAGTCCTGTTCTGTGAAGTCCACGTGCCGCAGCATTCCTGCTGCCTCCACCACGCGGCGCAACTGCATTTCTCCCCAGGCACCGCGCACAGTAGTGGAACGCAGGGAGGACGACAACGATCCGGTGGCTTCCAGCAACTGCGCGTCCGTGCTGCGTGCCGCATCCAGCGCCTGACTGACCGCACCGAACTGCTCTGAGCGGTCGCGTTCCAGCTGGGTGACATGACGGCCCACGGTGCGCAGTTGATCGTTGAGCGGAGCCAACGCCTGCAGCACGTTCTGGTCCTGAAAAGACCGAGCTTCCAACGTGGCCACGTGCTTTTCGAGCTGCTCCTTGGCCTCGCGTGCCGCGGCGTTTTCCTGCAAGGCGCTGAGCCGTTCGGCCTGCAGCTCGTCGACCTCGGTCTCGATCCGACGCGTTCGTCGACCGGCCACGGACATTCCCACGGCCGCACCCAGCCCAAGGCCCACCACCAGGGCGAGCAACGCCCACAACCACCACACCTGAGACATCACGGAACCGTCCATGGGGGAACTGTCTCAGACTCCTCTGACATTCATAAGGATCTGCTCGGGCCTCCACCGACACTCCGGCGAGTGGGGCTGTCGCGGGAGTAATTGGACCCTAGATCCAGCCGTTGCGCAACGCCCTCGACGCGGCCTCCGACCGGTTGTGTGCGGCGGTCTTACCAATGGCTGAGGACAAGTGATTCCGCACTGTGCCCGGAGATAAATGCAGTGAGGCGGCGATTTGTTTCGCGGACGCCCCCTGCGCAGATTCTCGCAACACATCCTGTTCGCGCTGTGTCAGCGGATTGGAGCCGGCCACCAGTGATTCCTCCGCAAGCTGCGGGTCGATGACACGCAGCCCCGCGTGCACGCGTCGAATGGCCTCGGCCAGCTGTTCTGCGGGCGTATCTTTCACCACGAATCCGCTGGCGCCCGCATCGAGGGCCCGGCGCAAATATCCGGGGCGGTCGAAGGTGGTCACGATCAGGCACTTGGTTCCGCTGCCCCCGCGCGCGATCTCCTGCGTGGCATCCAACCCGTTGAGCACCGGCATCTCGATGTCCAGCAGAGCCACGTCGATGTCCTGCGCGGCCACGGCGTCCACGGCTTCTCGACCATTGCCCACTTGCGCCACGACCGAGATGTCCGGTTCCAGCTCGAGCAGGGCAGCCAGCCCGGCCCTCACCAACGCCTGATCATCCGCAATCACTACGGAGATGGTCTTCATGCCGGTTCCACCACGATTCTCGTTCCTTGGTCCTTGCCCTCCACGGGCGATGTCGCGGTCAATTTAAGCCCGGCTTTCTCGGCTCGTTCCCGCATGCCTCGCAGGCCATTGCCGGACATCGACGACGACGCCGCGTTCGTGCCGCCGCGCTCGCAACCCAGCCCAGCGCCGTCGTCCGTGATGGTCAGCGTGGTCGAGGTGAGCGTGACCCAGCACGAGGAAGCGGATGAGTGGCGCACAGCGTTCGTCACAGCCTCGCGGAGGATCCACGCGAAGGCTGCGCGCCAGGGAGCCTCGATGGCCGGAACCGTGCTGGGCAGGTGCGGCGTGATGCCCGCAGAACGCAAAGCCGCCCGGGTCTGCACCAGCTGCACGCTCAATTCCGGCTCGCGCAGTTTGCCCACGGTGGAGCGCACATCGGTGAGGGAGTCGCGGGTGAGGACCAGGACGTCGTCGAGCTCCTGAGCCGCGCGTTCCGGGTCGGTGGCCATGAGTCGCTTGGCCAGCTGAACCTTCATGGACACCACGGTGAGGGAATGGCCCAGGATGTCGTGGACGTCGCGGCCCACGGACTCGCGTTGCTGGGCCAGCTTGAGCTCTTGGATCAGTTCCTCACGAACTTCGGAGCGTTCCATGACCCAGCGCGATACCAGGAGCAGCATGAACGCGGGCGAAATACCGACGAGCGGCCAGAACCATTCAGCGGGGGTATAGAAGATCAGCCACGGGATGATGGCCAAGACCGCGATCACGGCGGCCGCGACGAGCGCGCCCTTCATGGACAACCGGAATGCGCACACCGCCACGAAGAATGGAGCCACATACGTAACGGTCAGACCCGCGCTGGGAACCACCAGAGCCAGTGGCAGCACCAGGACTACGCACCAGAAGACCGCGTTGAACAGTTCATGACGGCGAGGGAAGGGGAATTCGTAGATCCAAGAGACCACGTACAGCACGGCGAACAGTGCGATACCCGCCAGTCCAAGCACCTTGAGCCCGTCCGACACAGGGGCGGAGAACACATTCGAGATGGGAAAGATCAGGAACACCAACCACACGGAGGCGTAGAGAACATCACTCCAGCCGGAGGACCACTCCGCCGGGTTGCGCGCAGAGGTTTCGTTCTCGGTCTGAGTGTCGCGAGTCCATGGGCTCATTTGCGGGCCGTCGCTTTCCGTGCGGCAAACAGGGCAATGGCCCCGAAGATCGCGGCCCACACGCCCACGTTGGCCAGCAGCATCCACACGCTGTCCTGTTCTGGAGCGCTGTCCACAGAGACCACCCAGCCTTCGGTTATGGGGTAGCGGACAAGTCCAACAATTCCATACATGGGCGTGAAACGAGCGAACTCCAGCAACGCCCCGGACAGCGGCATGAACACATTGCCGAGGAACGCAAAGACCACCAGCAAGCCCGACGCCGCACCCACGGCTCCTTCCGAACGGAACAGCAAACCCGCTGCCAGGCCATAGAGGGCGAAGACCACGGAGGACGCCACGATGATGCCTGCAGTAGCGAACCACCGCCACGCATCGTCCATGGTGGCGGAGGTCCCAAGGCCGACCAGGAACACCACGGCCATGGGCACCACGGCCACGGCCAGGGCCACGATCACCTTGGTGACCACGTAACCGCTGGTCCCCATGGGGGTCATAGCCAATTGGCGCCCCCACCCCTGAAGTCGTTCCACGGTCGCGCTACCCGCGATGGAGGTCGTGGCCGTGATGGCCCCGTAGGTGGCCATGGAAACCATGAGGTAAGCGGACACATTTCCATGCCCCGCAGATTCCGACGACCAGTCCTGCAGAACACCAAACATCACGAATAGCGCGGCGGGTAGCGCCGCGATGAAGAACATGTTGGCGACGTCCCGGAGCTGGCGCCTGTAATCGTGGAGTGTGTAGGTGAGGTTCATGGCGAATTCCTTTCCGATCTGCCCGTCTCAGCTGTTCGCGGGGCGGTTGATGAGAGCGGTGAAAGCTTCTTCGAGCCCGCCGCGGGAGATTTCCAACTCGGAGGCGGGCGTTTCGGTGAGCAGCAGACGAGCCAGTTGATCTGCGTCCTGCGTTCGGGCAGTGACGCGTTCGCCGCCACGATCGAGGTGCGTGACCCCGGGAAAATCGGGCAGCGGTGTGGCCGAGGGCCACGAGAAGGTGACCGTCTGACTTTTTGAGGCCGCGCGGAAGCTGTCCACCGTGCCGTCGTGGTGGACGCGGCCGTGGTCCAGGAGCACCACTCGCTGAGCGAAGTCCTGCGCCTCTTGTAGGTAGTGGGTTGCGAACATGACCGTGCGGCCTTCACGGGCCTCGGCGTGCATCGTGTCCCAGAACTCGTGCCGCGCTTCGACATCCATGCCTGCCGTGGGCTCGTCCAGGATCAGCAGGTCGGGTTCAGGCAGCAGCGCGAGGGCGAAACGTACGCGCTGTTGCTGGCCACCAGAGCATTTGGAGACTTTACGTTTCGCAAAGGATGTCGCCCCGGCACGTTCCAGCGCCTCGTCCACGGGCATGTGCTCTCGGTAAAGAGAAGCGATCATCACCACGGTCTCGCGGACGGAAATATCGTCCAGAAGTCCGCCCGTTTGTTGAACGGCCCCCAGGAAGCCTTTGGAGACAGCCTCACGGGGGCTGCGTCCGAAGACCGAAACCGTGCCTTCCTTGGGATCGGACATACCCAAGAACATGTCCAGGAGCGTGGTCTTGCCCGCACCGTTGGGTCCCAGCAGGGCAACGATCTCACCGCGGTTGATGCGCAGGCTGACATCGTTGACCGCGTGCACAGTCTCCATGCGGGTGCGGAACACCTGATGAACGTGAGAGCACTCGATGGCGGGAGCCAGCGGAGTCGTCGCGGGAGCGGCCGGGGACGGTGAGGAAGGGGCTGATGTGTTCATACCCCTACGATCCCGGGAATCGGGCCCGCTCAGAACTGCCGAACGTCATGACTCACGGGTGACAAACGTCATGGGTGCGCAGGTCTCAGAGACGGCCCGGCGGCACCGCGCATCGCTTAAGCAACCGGCGGGTAACACATGAGAAATTTCTCATGAACGTCTCACGCCCGATTCACACCTGATTTTTAGTCTTGGGCTATCAGGACAGCCGTCGGCGGATCCACCAGCCGGCTCGAACGTGAGGTAAACAGATGGACACTGCAGATCACTCCCAGGAGTTGCGGATCGCTCTCTACTCACACGATTCGTTGGGTCTGGGCCACACCCGCCGCAACCTGGCTATCGCGCAGGCTCTGTCCGACGCGTTGCCCGAGCTGACCGGCCGCACGCTGTCCGGGATGCTCATCACCGGTGAGCGCACGGCTACGTCCTACCGCTGCCCCGAAGGCTTTGACTGGCTCGTGGTCCCCGGCATTCGCAAGAAGAGCGGCAAGTACGAGGCTCGCCACCTGGGAGTCAAGAGCAAGCGCTTGTTCGACATCCGTTCCTCCGTGATCGGTGGCGCGCTGGATGCTTTCCGCCCGCACATCGTGATCGTGGATCGCCACCCGTTCGGTATCGACGGCGAGCTCATCAAGCCCCTCAAGGATCTCAAGGCTGTGAAGCCGGAGACCACGTTCGTCCTGGGTCTGCGTGAGGTCCTGGACGCGCCCGAGGTCGCCGCCGAGGAGTGGAAGCGCGTGGGCGTGGAGTCCGTGACCGACCTGTTCGACCGCATCTGGGTTTACGGTGACCGCGAGATCCACGACCCCTTGGCCACGGGCGAGCTGCCCGCCGAATTTGCGCCCATGGTCGACTACACGGGTCTGCTTTCGAGCGGCCGCAAGTTCAGTGGCCGCCACAATGCCACCATCAAGCCGTTCGTGCTCACGATGCTCGGCGGCGGGTCCGACGGCGTCAACGTGGCCAAGGCCGCGGCTGCCGCTCCGGTACCGGCCGGTGTGCAGCACTTAGTCGTGACCGGCCCCCAAATGGCCGCTGCCGAACGCCACGAGGTCGAGGCCGCCGCTGGGCCCTCCACCAAGGTCACCAACAAGGTTTCGGACGGTATGTCCTACGTGGCTTCCGCAGAGGCCGTGGTGTCCATGGCGGGGTACAACACCGTGGCCGAAACTCTGTCCACCGATACCCCCGCAATGCTGGTTCCGCGCACCACCCCGCGCACAGAGCAGATCATTCGCGCTCGCGGGCTGGGGGAGACCGGTGCCATTGATTGGATGGATCCTTCCGAGGCCACCAGCGAGGCCATCGGCCAGTGGTTGGCCGAGGCCGTGGCCAACCCGGCAGTTCGGGAGAAGCAACAGGCTGCTCGCGAAGGTCTCGGGCTGAACGGTCTGGAACGCGTGGTGGACCTGGCCGTGGATCTTGCGTGGTTGACCGATAAGTCTGTCTTACCCCTGCCCGTTCGGGATGGGGACATCGTGGCTGGCTATTCTGCTGAGTCAGGGGTTGCCGCGATTGTTGATCCCGGGGGAGCACCCCGCAACGCGGCGACCGCTCCGGCCCACTCGCTCCAAACAGCAGGAGTCAACCATGCAGCAGTCTGAGTCCGCCACCGCCCACCCGGCACGCAAGACGGCCTACGTGCTCAAGGTGTACCCGCGGTTTTCTGAAACCTTCATCGTGACCGAGATCCTCGCCCGCGAAGCTGCCGGTGAGTCCCTTGAGGTCTTCGCTTTGCGCCCCACCACGGACACCCGCTTCCACCCGGAGATCGCGCGCGTGCAGGGTCCCGTGACGTTCCTCCCCAAGCCGTACAAGCTGTCCGACGCATGGGCGCTCTTCGCGGACGCAACCGCCACGATTCCGGGTTTCGCTCGCCGTTACGCCGAGCTGCTGCCCGAGCTGGCGACCTACGACGCCGCCGACGTCCATCAGGCCGTCCATCTCGCGTGCGAGGTGTCTCGCCGCGGCATCACTCACCTGCACGCTCACTTCGGATCGTTGGCCGGGCAAACCGCCGAGGTCGCCGCTCTTCTGGCCGGTATCCAGTACTCCGTGACGACTCACGCCAAGGACATCTTCCACGAGTCCGTGGTGCCCGCCCGCTTGGGCCGCACTATCGCGCGCTCGCATCACATCATCACGATCTCCGAGTACAACCTCAATCACCTGGCCACCCAGTACCCGGACCATGCGGACAAGCTGCACCTGGTCTACAACGGGCTGGAACTCGAGCGTTTCCCGTACTCCCCGCCGGCGGCGGTGAACGGTTCACGCCCGCTGCAGATCGCCGCGGTGGGGCGCATGGTCGAGAAGAAGGGCTTTTTCGACCTGGTGGCTGCTGCGGGTCGGCTCGTGGCCAAGGGCATCCCGGTCGAGGTGCGGATCGCCGGCGAAGGCGAATTGTTCGCTCGCGTCCAGACCGCGATCGATATCGCCGGACTCAACCACGTGATCACGTTGCTGGGTGCTCGCACGCAACAGGAGGTCCGTGACCTGCTCACCTGGGCCGATGTCTTCGCTGCCCCCTCCATTGTGGGCGCGGACGGTAATGCGGACGGCTTGCCCACCGTGCTGCTCGAAGCCATGGCCAGCGGTGTGCCCTGCGTTGCCTCGACCGTCACCGGGATTCCCGAGGCCATCGAGCACGGGGTCACCGGATTCCTGCACACGCCCGGCGACGTGGACGAGCTGGTCTCAGCGTTGGCGACCATTGCCGATCCTTCCTTCGACCGCCAGGCCATGGCCGCCGCCGGTCGCCGCCACATCGACAACCGTTTTGATTCGCATTCCCAGGCCCGCACGCTCGTGGCCTTGGAAGATGGCCGGTTCGACGACGTTGTGGAACCCGTCGTACCGTCCGTTCCGCGTGTGAGCGAAACCGCCGACGACGCTCAGACCACCCCGCCCGTCATGGATCTCCACGGCAAACGCATCGCGTACGTGTGTGTGGACCCGGGCATTCCGGTGTTCGGCACCAAGGGCGCGTCCGTGCACGTGCAGGAAGTGGTGCGGGAATTCATTCGCCGTGGCGCGGACGTCACGATCTTCGCGACCCGCACCGGGGATGACATGCCCGCGGACCTGGGCGGAGTGGAAGTCGTTCACCGTCCCATCAAGACCAAGGAAACCGCTGAGCGCGAGGCCGCCCAGCACGCCGTCGGCGCCGAATTCGCGTTCCAGATCGCCGCCGGTGGCTTCGACCTGGTCTACGAGCGCTACTCCTTGTTCTCGACCGCGCTCGCGCAGGTCGCACCCGCCGGCATCCCGGGCATCCTGGAGGTCAACGCGCCGCTCATCGATGAGCAGCGCACGCACCGTCACCTGGTGGATGAGAAGCTGGCCCACCGCGCGCTGGTCGAACAGACCTCGGCCGCCGCGCACACGATCGCAGTCTCCGCGATGGTCGCGGACTGGGTCGCGGGAACGACCGGGGGAGCGGACGTCACCGTGGTGCCCAACGGCGTCAACACGGACCGCATCGCTCCCGGTGAGGATCCCCTGGAACATGACCGCCCGACCGTGGCGTTCGTGGGCACGCTCAAGCCGTGGCACGGGGTGGAAACCCTCGTCGAGGCCGCCGCACTGGCCCAGCAGGACTGGGACCTGCGCATCATCGGCCACGGACCGCAGGGGGACAGCCTGCGCGCTCGTGTGAAGGACGCCGGTCTGCAGCATCGCGTCTCGTTCACCGGCGCAGTAACCCCCGAGGCCGTTCCCGGTCTGTTGACCGACTGCTCGATCGCCACCGCGCCCTACCCGGCCGTGGCAGCCGAGGACTCCTACTTCTCCCCGCTCAAGGTGTACGAATACCTCGCCGCGGGGCTTCCCGTGGTGGCCTCGGCCATCGGACAGATCCCGCAGATCCTGGACGGCACGGACGCCGGGGTGCTCGTGGCGCCGTCGGACGCGCAAGCGCTCGCGGACGCGATCGACGAGCTCGTGGTCGACGCCGAACGCCGCGACCGCATGGCGCGCAACGCGCGCGCCCTGGCCGTCTCGCGGCACAGCTGGTCCAATGCCGTGGACACGATCCTGAGCGGCGTCGTCACCCAGCCCGCCGAGACCGCCGACGACGCCGCTCACGCACCCGCCGCTGGTCCCGCCCCCGAGGCGGACGCCTCCGGAATGGATGGGGCGCCCGAAACCGCTGCAGTCGCGGCCGGAGATGGTGGCGCACCGTGAGCTCAAAATCCAAGAAGGCGGGCAAGGTCGATCCCGGAGCCTTGCGCCGAACACTGAAAATTGTGCGGCCCCACCTGGGCAGCCAGAAGTGGCTGATGTCCGGTGGCGTTACCGCTCTACTGTTCGAGGTGGCGTTCCGCGTGCTCGAACCGTGGCCCACCAAGTTCGTGGTGGATGCCGTGACCGCCCAACTGGGTGCAACGATTCCCGGTGCCCCCGCTGCGACCGCGAGCCTGCTGGTCGCGTGCGCCGCCGCGGTGGTGCTGATCGTGGGGCTGCGTGCGCTGTCCAATTATCTGGCCACGGTGTGCTTCGCCCTGGCCGGATCTCGGGTGGCCACCAAGCTGCGCGCATCGGTGTTCTCCCACGTGCAATCGCTCTCTGACGGCTATCACGCCACAAGTAAGCGCGGCGATCTGGTGCAACGCTTGGTAGGTGACGTGGGCAAGCTGCAGGACGTGGCCGTCACGGCCGGCCTGCCGTTGATCGCCAATGTGATCACGCTGCTGGTCATGGCCGTGGTGATGTTCGTACTGGACGCACGCCTGGCCTGCGTGGTGGTGCTCGCCGCGATCGCCTATTGGGTGACCTCGCAGGGTTCGACCACTCGCATCACCGAGGCATCCCGCCGGACCCGTAAGGGCGAGGGGCAGCTGGCCAACATCGCCCAGGAATCCCTGGGCGCGATCGGCGTGGTGCACGCTTACAGCCTGCACGGCGAGATCAGCAAGAACTTCTCCGGTTCCAACATGAAGACCCTCAAGGACGGTGTGCAGGCCAAGAAGCTGGCTGCCGGACTGGAACGCCGCACGGACGTGATCGTGGGTGTCGCTACCGCGCTGGTGCTCGGCGGCGGTGGGTGGCGTGTGGTGCAGGGCGGGATGACTCCCGGTGACCTGGTGATCTTCTTGACCTACCTCAAGACAGCCATGAAGCCGCTGCGCGACCTGGCCAAGTACACCGGCCGCATTGCTCGCGCCACGGCCTCCGGCGAACGCATCGCCGACGTGCTGGATGTGCCCGTGGACATCGGTGACGATCCGCAGGCCAAGCCGCTGGCCTACGCCCGTGGTGAATTGGCGCTGCGAGACGTGTGGTTCGGTTACAACCCCGGCGATCCCATTCTCCGCGGTGTGGACGTGGAGATTCCCGCCGGTCAGCGCGTGGCCGTGGTGGGTCCTTCGGGAGCCGGTAAGTCGACGATCAGCAAACTGCTGCCTCGATTGATCGATCCCGACCAGGGCAAGGTCTGCCTGGACGGCACCAATATTCGCGATATCACGCTGGAGAGCCTGCGCTCGCACATCGCGCTGGTACCCCAGGAGACAGTGCTGTTCTCCGGCACCATCAACGACAACATTCGCTACGGCCGCTTGGACGCCACCGATGAAGAGGTGCAGGAAGCCGCTCGCCGCGCCTATGCCCACGACTTCATTTGTGCAATGCCCGAGGCCTACGACACCTACGTGGGCGAGCGCGGCGGCACCCTGTCCGGCGGTCAGCGTCAGCGCATTGCGGTGGCTCGTGCTCTGCTGAGGGATTCGCCGGTAGTCGTCTTGGACGAGGCCACCACGGGACTGGACCCCGCGGCGACGTCGGCGGTGCTCAAGGCAATCGATCACCTGACCGTGGATCGCACGACCGTGGCCATCACCCACGATGCGCACCTGGCGCTGGACGCGGACCGCGTCCTGTGGATCGAGAACGGAAATATCGAACTGGACGGCACTCCCGCCGAACTCATGACGGAACACTCCGGCCGGTTCGCCGCGTGGGTCAAGACCCAGCGCAA
>JAKDKI010000222.1 GCA_030453435.1 Kocuria sp. | reverse complement strand
CCTGGATCTTCATGGGTTCACTGCTGGCGACCTACGGCATGGCCAAGGGCTGGGTGGAGTTCTGGCTGATCTGGGTGGCCGTGGATCTGGTGGGCGTGCCGTTACTGTTCTCCGCCGGCTACTACGCCTCGGGTCTGATGTACGTGTTCTACGGCGCGTTCACACTGGTGGGCTTCTTCGTGTGGTGGCGGGTGAACTCCAATCAACGCAAGCGCGCCACGATCGAGACAGGGTTCCCGGATCTGCACCTGAAAATGGGGGATGACTCCAAGTGACGTCTCCCACGCAGCACCGAACCGACCACGTCTTCAGCCCCGCTGAACACACGGCCATGCGTGCCTCGCTCGAGGCCGCTGCACTGGGTGTGCGAGGTGCAAACCCCGTGGTGGGCGCGGCGTTGCTGGACGCGAACGGACGGATCCTGCACACCGGACATCACAGTGGCGCCGGCACGCTCCACGCGGAGACGGACGTGCTCCGGAATGCCCGTGAGGCCGGCACCGATTTATCGGACGCAACCATGGTGATCACGTTGGAACCGTGTAACCACACCGGTCGAACTGGCCCGTGCACGCGAGCGATCTTGGGCGCGGGGATCAAACGGGTCATCTTCGCACTACATGACGGTACGGAGGCCGCCCGCGGGGGAGGCCAGTTCCTGGCGGACCGCGGGGTCTCGGTGCGACACGGGCTCATGGCGGAGCAAGCCGCGGACCTCAACGAACGTTGGTTCACCGCTCAGGTCCAGAACCGCCCGTTCGTGACGCTCAAGATCGCTCAGTCCCTGGACGGCCGGGTGGCTGCCCCGGACGGCACCAGCCAGTGGATCACAGGCCCGCCGGCACGGGGGGCCGGTCATGAGATTCGAGCTCGCGTGGATGCCATTCTGGTGGGCGGCGGAACGGCCCGAACGGATGATCCCACGCTGACGGCCCGCGATGCCCAGGGCAACCCCCTCAGCCACCAGCCCTTACGGGCGGTCATGTCCCGCACCCCGGTGGCCCACGACGCCCGGGTCCGCCGCGGGGTGATCGCTTCCGGAGACGGGGCAGAGGCCACCGATGGCCGTTTCGTGTGGCTCAACACCCACGAACCCGTCGAGGCCCTGTCCCGGCTGCGCGCGCTGGGCGCCGCCCACGTGCTGGTCGAAGGCGGTCCGACACTCAGCGCAGCCTTTCTCGCCGCAGACCTCGTGGACGAACTGTGGCTCTACCAAGCACCGCTGATCCTGGGAGACGGAAAACCCTCTCTCGCGTCCCAGCACACACAGACCCTCGCCGACGCCGCTCGCTGGCGTTCCGATCCCGTGGCCGGACCCCCGGTTCGCACCCTGGGATCAGACGTCGCATGGCATTTACGACCCGCCGCGGTCTCGGCCTCGAAGTAGTTCAGCACTAAGGAGCAGTACATGTTTACCGGAATTGTGGCGGCACAGGCCACGGTGGAGCGCATTGAGCGACTCGCACAAGACGCCGCACGGCTGCACGTGGACGCGGGGCACATCATTTCCGATCTTCCCCACGGAGGGTCTCTGGCGGTCAACGGCGTGTGCCTCACCGCCGTGCCCGCACCCGAGTCCGGGGCCGGCCGATTCACCGCTGACGTCATGGGGGAGACGCTTCGGCTGACCACCTTGGGGCAGTTGTCCGAGGGCGAGAGCGTGAATCTCGAGCGCTGCACCGCTGCCGGTGACCGTTTGGACGGTCACGTGGTACAGGGCCACGTCGACGGCGTGGGCACGGTTGTCTCCCGCACGGAACACACCGGTTGGCACACCGTGCGCATCCAGGTTCCCACCGACCTGGCCAAGTACATCGCGGTCAAGGGCTCTATCGCTGTCGACGGCGTGTCCCTGACCGTGACCGCAGTGAATCCGGCGTCCGAGGACCCCGCTTGGTTCGAGGTGGGGCTCATTCCCGAGACCCTGCGCGCCACCACCCTGGGGCTCCGGACCGAGGGAGCCGTGGTGAACCTCGAGGTGGACGTGCTCGCCAAGTACGCGGAGCGGCTGGCCGCGTACGCGTCCCCGGCGGCGTCGGCGCGAGTGCGCCTGGACCCCGTGCCCGCCGCCGTCTCGGCCATTGCCGCGGGCCAGGCCGTAGTGGTCGTGGACGACGAGGACCGCGAGAACGAAGGCGACCTGGTGTTTGCAGCCCAGCACGCCACACAACAGCTCATGGGGTTCACCATCCGTCACAGCTCCGGTGTGGTCTGTGTCCCCATGTCGAACGACCGGGCCGATGCCCTGGCCCTTCCCGCCATGACCGAGCACAACGAGGACTCCAAGGGGACCGCTTACACCGTGACCTGTGATGCCCGCGTGGGCGTGAGCACCGGCATCAGCGCTGCTGACCGCGCCCTCACCTCGCGCTTGCTGGCCGATTCCGGAACCGGTCCGGCAGAGCTCACCCGCCCCGGACACATCCTGCCGCTGCGCGCCGTGGACGGTGGGGTACGGGTACGTCGCGGCCACACCGAGGCGTCCGTGGAGCTGGCGCGCCTGGCCGGTTGTGAACCCGTGGGCGCCATTGCGGAAATCGTGGATGATCAGGGGGAACTGCTCCGCGCGCCGGCGCTGCGCGAGTTCGCCGACCGGCACGGGCTGTTCATGATCAGTATTGAGGACCTCGTCGACTACCTGGCACAACGCGCGGCGGGTGAGGCAGCGGCGCGGTCGGCAGAAGCCCCCGCGCACAACCGGGACCTGTCCGCATGAGCGCGGGACCCGAATCCCTGGACCACTCGGAACCGGTGTCCATCCCCACCGAATTCGGCACGTTCTCCGTGATGGGCTGGTTGGTGCCCGAGCCCGATGGCAGGGCGGCCGCCGAACATGTTTCGTTGAGCGCCACACCCACCAGTGCGGAAGAAGCAAGCAAACCGACACTGGTCCGTTTGCATTCCGAATGCATCACGGGAGACGTGTTCGGTTCGTGGCGCTGCGATTGCGGACCCCAATTGCATCTGTCGCTGGAACGGATCGCGCAGCACGGTGGCACCGTGTTGTACCTGCGCAATCACGAGGGACGCGGGATTGGCCTGATCAACAAGTTGCGGGCCTACAAACTGCAGGACGGCGGCGCGGACACGGTGGAGGCCAACACGATGCTCGGTCTGCCCGCCGAGGCCCGCGACTACACAGCGGCCGCACGGATCCTCAAGGAAATGGGATTGACCCACATCCGGTTACTCACCAACAACCCCGACAAGGTCAGCAAGTTGGAAGCCTTGGGGATCACAGTGGAATCCGTGGTGTCCCACGAGGTCCCGCCGCGCGAAGAGAACCTCAGGTACCTGCTCACCAAGCGTGACCGGATGCACCACCATCTGACGGAACTTGCCTCGATCGCGCCTGGAAGCATCGAACACCACGACACCGTCACGAACTTAAGCACACTGAAACAGAACACAGGAGAACACTCATGAGTGGACACGGAGCCCCCGTTACCAACGCCGGCGAACTCGACGGCGAAGAACTCACCGTGGCGGTCGTCGCGGCCAGCTGGCATGACCGGATCATGGACGGCCTGTTGGACGGCACACGCCGAGCCCTCCAGGATGCGCGAGTGGGCAATGTGATCGAGGCGCGTGTACCGGGTAGCTTCGAACTCCCCGTGGCGGCCCGCAGACTCGCTGAGACGGCGGATGCCGTGGTGGCCCTCGGCGTGGTCATCCGCGGTGGCACACCGCACTTCGACTACGTGTGTTCCGCGGCGACCACCGGTCTGACGGAGGTCTCCGTGGTCACGGGTAAGCCCGTGGGTTTCGGGGTGCTCACGTGCGACACCGAGGAACAGGGCCTGGATCGCGCCGGGTTGGAAGGCTCGAGCGAGGACAAGGGTTACGAAGCCGCGGAGGCCGCCGTACGCACCGCCCTCACCCTGCGTGAACTCGGGGTATGAGGCCCGGCCCGCGCCACGGTTCAACTCATAGCGGAGGAAACCATTACCCTAAAGGGGTGAAGACCTTCGAAGACCTGTTTGCCGAAATCACCCACAAAGCCGCTGACCGTCCGGAGGGTTCCGGAACCGTCAAAGAATTGGATTCGGGAATCCATGGCATCGGGAAGAAGGTCGTCGAAGAGGCCGCTGAAGTCTGGATGGCCTGCGAATACGAAACCGACGACCAAGCCGCCGAAGAAATCTCGCAACTGCTCTACCACCTGCAGGTCATGATGGTGGCCAAGGGCCTTCGTCTCGAAGACGTCTACAAGTACCTGTGATCCTCGGCCGGTCACGGCCGGCCCTCCCCATTCCAGCCCTTTGGAAAGGAACCCCATGCTGCGAGTAGCCGTGCCCAATAAGGGCGCGCTGTCCGAAGCCGCCATCACCATGCTCACCGAGGCCGGTTACCGGCAGCGGCGCAGCAGCCGCGAGCTGGTG
>JAKDKI010000028.1 GCA_030453435.1 Kocuria sp. | reverse complement strand
GTGGGATACGTGACGTCCCCCCAGTTCCTGATCGAGGGTCGTAACGTCCTGGCGGAGGGCCTGGTAATCAACCACGGCGCGGAGCCCGTCCGGGTGCGGGTGCGCGTCATCGCGCGGGACGAGCGAGACCTCGCGAGCTCCGACCCCGTCACGGTCGCCGCGGGCGAAGCCGGGGCGGCGGTGCTCGATCGCGGGATCGAGGCGGACGCCGGGAGCTGGGTGTACGCCGTCGTGGACGTCACGGACGGAACCGGGCGGAGCCTCAGCAGCACCCGTGGGGCGCCGGTCGTCGTCTACGCGCCCGAGGACCCGGCCGTCCCGCAGCCCGCCCGCCGCACGTACTACTCGCTCGCCTCCGATCGTAGCGCGGCGTTCACCGACCTCGTGGCGCCACCGCCCCGCGACGCCGACGCCCGGTCCCTCCGGCTGACGGCGCGCGAGCCCGTGCGCTCGCTCGAGGTGCTGCACAACACGTGGCCCGCCGGCCTCGCCGTGGGGCAGCAGGACGTGGCGTACGAGGATCCGCCGCAGAGCATCGTGGGCGGGCAGAACGTCGCCACCCCGGCGCACGGCTTCACGGTCGCGCGCGCCGTCGGGCAGGACGGCAGCATCGCGTATTCCACCCCGGTGTACCGCCGGGACGACCCATGAGAAGACCGCCGAGGCACGCACCTCGGCACGCAGACCACGACCATGGCACCGCCATCGCGGTCCCGGGCAAGGGAGAGACCATGACACACACGACGAGACGCCTGGCCACCTTCACCGGCCGCGGCTACGACAAGGGCCGGGGAACGCTGCAGTGCGCCGCGTGGGCCCTCGTGGCGGAACCGCTGCAGCGGTCCGTCCTGTGCCCGCCGAGTGTACGCACCCGCATCCTGCGGGCCTTCGGCGCGCAGATCGGGGAGGGCACACTGATCCGCCACGACGTGCGGATCCACTGGCCGTGGAAACTGGCCGTGGGCGAGAACTCGTGGATTGGCGTGGGCGCATGGTTGCTCAACCTGGAGCCCATCACGATCGGCTCGGACGTGTGCGTGTCGCAGGGCGCCATGCTGTGCACGGGCAGCCACCGCGCGGACGACCCGGCCTTCGAGTTCGACAACGCCCCCATCACCGTGGCCGACGGCGCATGGATCGCCCTGCGAGCCACCGTCCTGCGCGGCGTCACGGTGGGCGAGGGCGCCGTCGTGGGAGCCACCGCGCTCGTCACGCGGGACGTCCCGGCCGGGGCGCGCGTGCTCGCCCCCGTGGCCACGAAGGCGTGAACGGCGTGCGGATCCTGCAGGTCGTCGCCCTGGTCTCGGGCACCAACGCGTACGGCGGGCCCACCACGGTGGCCCTCAACCAGTGTCGTGCGCTTGCCGACGCCGGACACGACGTGATCCTCGCCGCGACCGGCTCCGATCTGGGCGCGCCCCTGCCCACCGAACGCGACGGCGTGCGCACGCAGCTCTTCCGTCCTGTCCAGGCCCTGCCGGGTGCGGGTTTCGCGGGTCTCACATCGCCGGCCATGCTGTCGTGGCTGCGCCGGGTCGCGCCGACCGCGGACGTGGTGCACGTGCACACGGCGCGTGACCTGCTGACCCTGCCGGCCGCGTGGCTCGCGGAGCGCGCGGGCACCCGAACCATCCTGCAAACCCACGGGATGATCGACCCGTCCGAGAATCCCCTCGCGGGGCCCCTGGACGCCCTGCTGACCCGACGGGTGCTGCGGGACGCGCACCGGGTCTGCTATCTCACCCCTCAGGAGGAACAGGACCTCACCGAGGTCGCCCGCGGGCCCGTGAACCTCATGGAACTGCACAATGGGATGCCCGTATCCTCGCGCCCCCGCGTGCCGCGGGAAGACGACGAGTGTCGCGTGCTGTTCCTCGCGCGTCTGCAGGATCGCAAGCGTCCGCTCGCGTTCGTGGCCGCCGCGCGATCCCTGGCCGAGCGGTTCCCGCGCGCCACGTTCACGCTCGTGGGCCCGGATGAGGGCCAGGGGGACGCGGTGCGCGCGGCGATCGCGGCCGCGGGCCTCGGCGAGCGCCTCACGTGGGCCGGCCCGGTGGACTCCGCGGGCGCGGCGCGGTGGATGGCGGAATCGGACGTGTACGTCCTACCCTCCGTCCACGAGCCGTACCCCATGTCGGTTCTCGAGGCCATGTCCGCGGGACTGCCCGTGGTCGTGACGGACACGTGCGGGCTCGCGCCCACGGTCGCGCGAACGGGGTCCGGCGCGGTCGTGGACGACACCCAGCCACCCCTCGAAGATGCCCTCGCGCAGCTGATCGCCGATCCCGAGCGGCGACGGCGAGCGGGTCGGGCGGCCGCGGACACGATCGCGCGCGAGTACGGGATGCGCGCCGTCGTCGAGAAGCTGCTGGGCGCGTACCGGGACTGAGCGGACGGCGCGGTCCCGGAGGACGACGCCGCCGGGTCATCCCGCGCGCGAGCGCCGCGTTCGGGGGTGACCCGGAATGCTACGTCGTGAAACGGGGCGCCCGCGCCCCACCCCATAGGATGGACGGGTGAAGGCCTTACTGCTTGAGAACATCCATACCGACGCCGTTGACCTCCTGCGCAGCCGCGGAGTTGAGGTCGAGACCCGCAAGGGCGCGCTGGACCCCGCCGAGCTGAAGGAAGCGCTGCACGGCGTGGACTTGCTGGGGATCCGCTCGAAGACCCAGGTCACGCGCGAGGTGCTGGAAGCGCACCCGCAGCTGCAGACCATTGGCGCGTTCTGTATCGGCACCAACCAGATCGATCTGACCGCCGCCACGGACACCGCCACCGTGGTGTTCAACGCCCCGTACTCCAACACCCGATCCGTGGTGGAGCTGGCGATGGGCGAGATCATCGTGATGGCCCGTCACCTCACCGACAAGAACAAGGCGATGCACGAGGGTGTGTGGGACAAGTCCGCCAAGGGCTCCCACGAGGTGCGCGGCCGCACGCTGGGCATCGTGGGCTACGGCAACATCGGCAAGCAGCTGTCCGTGCTGGCGGAGGCGTTCGGCATGAAGGTGTACTACTTCGACACCGTGGACCGCCTGGCCATGGGTAACGCCACCAAGTGCGACTCCCTGGACGAGCTGCTGGAGTCGGTCGAAACCGTAACCCTGCACGTGGACGGTCGCCCCAACAACGCCAACATGTTTGGCCGCGAGCAGTTCCGCAAGATGCGCCCGCGCTCACTGTTCCTGAACCTGTCCCGCGGTCACGTGGTTGACCACGAGGCGCTGCGCGAGGCCCTGGCCTCCGGCCACGTGGCGGGTGCCGCGGTGGACGTGTTCCCCACCGAGCCCAAGGTCGCCGGCGATCCGTTCACCTCGCCGCTGCAGGGGCTGCCCAACGTGATCCTCACCCCGCACGTGGGCGGCTCCACTGCGGAGGCACAGGAGAACATCGGACAGTTCGTGGCCGGCAAGCTGGTCGACTACAGCCGCTACGGTTCCACGAGCCTGTCCGTGAACTTCCCGGAGGTTCAGCTGGATCCGGAGATCGTCGGCACCCGTCTGCTGCACATCCACAGCAACCTGCCCGGCGTGCTGGCTCGCGTGAACTCGGTGCTGGGCGAGCACGGCATCAACGTGGACCGGCAGCAGCTGGTCACCAAGGGCCAGACCGGCTACCTGGTCACCGATTGCGGCAACGGCGTGACCCCGGAGGTCGTGGCAGCCATCGAGGCACTGCCCGAAACCATTCGGGTGGCCACCGTCAGCTAGCGCCACTCCCCCGCTGGCACGTCTTCAAACGCGACCGACCCGGCGAGAATCCGAACCAATGGCCCGCCCCCATTCACCGGGGCGGGCCATTGGCGCTCGTGACCCGCCGCGCGTCAAGGTTACGGGCGAAATACTCAGTAACTTCATAGAATAAATACCACGTAATCCCCATCACAATGACGTGGAGATCCCCATGAGCCACCCAGCGGTGCCCGGCGCGCACCTCAAGAACCTTGATCCAGATCCGCACCGCGGTGAAGAGGTCAACTTCCAATCCCCCGGCGAACGTGCAGAGGCCGAGGACCCCAAAACCCACCGCATCAAGTGGCTCGGCCTGATCGCAGGTCTTGCGCTGGCACTCCTCGTGTATTTCTTGATGCCCGGCGACGTAGCCCAGGGCGCCCGCCTCACCGCGGCCACGGCCGTTCTCATGGGTGCATGGTGGATGACCGAAGCCCTCCCGCTCCCGGCCACCGCCCTGGTTCCGCTGGTGGTCTTCCCGGTCCTCGGTGACGACGTCAAGTTCGACGACGTGGGAGCTTCCTACGGCAACAACGTGATCTTCCTGTTCATGGGCGGCTTCCTGTTGGCCCTGGCCATGCAGCGCTGGAACCTGCACCGCCGCATCGCCCTGCTGACCGTCAAGGTCATCGGCACCAAGCCCACCCAGATGGTTGCGGGCTTCATGGTCGCGACCGGCTTCCTCTCCATGTGGGTCTCCAACACCGCAACCGCCGTGATGATGCTCCCGATCGGCGTGTCCGTGCTGCTGTTGGTCACCAAGATCGGCGACGGAACCGACACCGGTGCCGACGCCACACCTGAGGGCGCCGCATCCGACGCTCGCCAGGCAACCGACGACGCCGCTCCGGCCACCTCCCAGGCCGGCCCCGACACCGAAGTTGACCCCGAGGACAGCTCGGTGAAGCAGGAGATCATCAAGTCCAACTTCGGTACGGCGTTGATGTTGGGTATCGCGTATGCCGCCTCGATCGGTTCGCTGGGCACCATCATCGGCACCCCGCCGAACACCCTGATGGCCGGTTACCTGTCCGACACCCATGACATCCAGATCGGCTTCGGCCAGTGGATGCTGGTGGGAGTCCCGCTGGCGGTCGTGATGCTGGCGATCTGCTGGTTCTTGCTCACCAAGGTGTTGTTCAAGCCCGAAATCACCGAAATCCCGGGCGGCAAGGAACTCATCCAGGACGAACTTCACAAACTCGGCCCCATGTCCTCCGGTGAGAAGCGTGTGCTGGCCATCTTCATCCTGGCTGCCGTCTCTTGGGTGTTCATTCCGATGATTTTCGACACCCCGCCGATCTCCGACGCGGGAATCGCCATGACCATTGGTTTGCTGCTGTTCTTCTGCCCCGCCGGTGCCGCACGCGGCGTGCGTCTGCTGGACTGGGATTCTGCCGTCAAGCTGCCCTGGGGTGTTCTGTTGCTGTTCGGCGGCGGTTTGGCGCTGTCCTCGCAGTTCTCGGGTTCCGGCCTGACCGAGTGGATCGGCGAGCAGGCCCAGGGTCTGGGTGGCGTTCCCATGATCCTGATGGTGTTGGTCTTCGCGGCCGGCATCCTGTTCCTGACCGAGTTGACCTCCAACACCGCAACCGCCGCCACGTTCTTGCCGGTTGCCGGTGGCGTGGCCATGGGCCTGGGAATCGACCCTATGCTGCTGGCCATCCCGGTGGCGCTTGCCGCTACCTGCGCGTTCATGCTCCCGGTGGCCACCCCGCCCAACGCCATTGCCTTCGGCTCCGGGTATGTGACCATCTCGCAAATGATTCGGGGCGGCGTTTTCCTGAATCTGATCGCCATGGTCCTCATCACCCTGGTGACCATGACGCTGGCCGTATGGGTCTTCGGACTCACCTTCTAGCGTTCACCCGCTGTCGGCCCGCCAGGGCACAGACGAACTGAGGGCCCCGAACCGTACGGTTCCGGGCCCTCAGCGTTAGACGGGAAGAACGTTACTTCTTCTTGTCAGACTTCTTGTCGCTCTTCTTGTCCGACTTGCTGGACTTGGCGGCCTTAGTGGACTTGGTCGACTTACCCGACTTGTCCGCTGCAACCGACTTGGCCGCGCCCTTCTCGGTGCTGGCGCTGGAGTTCTCCAGGGTTCCGGTCACGGACTCGATGTGCGAGCGCATGAACCACTGGAACAATTCGAGTTCCTTGACCTGGCCGATCAGCATGTCCTCGGTGATCGGGTCCACCTTGCCGGCCTTCTCAATGGCCTTGCGGTGGTCCTTGATCACGCCGGAGTAGACCAGATCCAGTGCGGCAAGGTGCTCCACACCGGTAGCGCGCATCACGTCGTAGTCGTCCCACTTCCGCGAGGAAACGATGGCGCCCGGCAGGCCGTTGGGCGAGACACCCATGGTGGCCATCCGCTCGGCAACCTCGTCCACGAAGCCGCGAACGGTTTCGATCTGCGGGTCCAGCATTTCGTGGACGGAGATGAAGTTGGGGCCCACCACGTTCCAGTGAGCGTGCTTGAGCGTGAGCTGCAGGTCGTTCAAAGCGTTCAGACGCTGCTGCAGCGTGTCAGCGAGAGCGTGGCCCTCGGTGGTGGTCAGACCCGGAACGGTGTAGCTGGCGTTCTTGTTGGATTTCTTAGCCATGTGAACCTCCTTGTGCACCCGGCGTATGAAACGTGCCGCCTCATGGTGCGGTTTATTTTGATGTATTCATAATAGCAAGTTCGCGAACACTCCACCAGGAACTAGGGTTCGCCCGCGGAGTAATTAGTGACGCCGGTCACTCATCGCATAGTCTTGGTGCAAGTACCTGAGACTTGGAGTATCGGATGACTGCGCCCTATCCCCATTTACTGTCCCCCCTCACCGTGGGTTCCACAACCCTCCCGCACCGCGTGATCATGGGATCGATGCACACCGGCCTGGAAGAAAAGGACGGCGGTGAGCATGAACTCGCGGCTTTTTACGTGGAGCGCGTCCGCGGCGGCGCGGGCCTCATCGTCACTGGCGGTGTATCCCCCAATGCCGAGGGAGCCACACGCAAGAACGGGGCCCACCTCAGTTCCGAGGATCAACTCCCTCGTCACCAAGTGGTGACCCAGGCCGTCCACGAGGCGGGCGGCCTGATCGCCCTGCAGCTCATGCACTCCGGCCGCTACGGCATGCACGAGCACGCCGTAGCACCCTCGCCCATTCGCGCCCCCATCAATAAGGTGACGCCGCGGGAGCTGTCCGACAGAGAGGTGGAACGCACCATCGAGGATTTCGCGCGCGCAGCACAGCTGGCCCAGCAGGCCGGCTACAACGGCGTGGAGATCATGGGTTCCGAGGGCTACCTGATCAATGAGTTCCTGGTCGAGCACACGAATCAGCGCACCGACCGCTGGGGTGGTTCGCCCCAGGCCCGACGCCGCTTCGCCACCGAGATCGTGCGACGCGTCCGCGAGCGCACCGGCCCGGATTTCCTGATCATGTACCGGCTGTCCGCCCTCGATCTGGTGCCCGATGCCCAAGAGTTCGAGGACGTACTGGCCCTGGGCCGTGAGGTGGAAGAAGCCGGTGCCTCCATCATCAACACGGGCATCGGCTGGCACGAAGCCCGCATTCCGACCATTGCCACGAGCGTGCCCGGAGCGGGGTTCACGTGGGTCAGCCATGCCCTGCGCGAGAACCTGAGCATCCCGATCTCCACCGTCAACCGCATCAACACCCCCGAGCTTGCCGAAGAGGTACTGTCCCGCGGGGATGCAGACCTCGTGTGCATGGCGCGTCCATTCCTGGCCGACGCCGCGTTCGTTACCAAGGCGCGCGAGGCGCAGCCGGATCGGATTAACACGTGCATTGCCTGCAACCAGGCGTGCTTGGACCACACCTTCACGGGCCAGCGCATGTCCTGTTTGGTCAACCCGCAGGCCATGCGCGAAACGGAGCTGATTCTCGGCCCCACTCGCACGGCCGAACAGATTGCCGTGGTGGGTGCGGGCCCCGCGGGCTTGGCGTTCGCAGAGGCCGCCGCGGAGCGCGGGCATCGCGTCACGTTGTTCGAGGAGCAGGCAGAACTCGGTGGTCAGTTCCAGCTGGCCCGACGCATTCCGGGTAAGGAGGACTACGGGCACACGATTCGTTACTTCAGCACCCGACTCAAGGAGCTGGGCGTCACGGTGCGCACCGGCCACCGGGCCACCACCCAGGACCTCGCTTTTGCGGACCGGGTGGTCGTTGCCGCCGGGGTCCACCCCCGTCAGCCCGGCATCCTCGGCGACACCGGCCCCACGGTACTCGGCTACAAGGACGTCCTGGATGGTGCCCCCGTGGGCCAGCGCGTGGCGGTGATCGGTGCGGGTGGCATCGGGTACGACGTCGCGCACTTCCTCACGCACAACCCTTCCGCGGACTTCTATTCCGAATGGGGCATTGACCGCTCGCTGGAAGCCCCCGGCGGTCTCTTGGCACCGGCACCCGAGCCCCCGTTGCGGCAGGTCACCGTGCTGCAGCGCAGTATCACCAAACCGGGTTCACGCCTGGGCCCCACCACGGGTTGGATCCACCGTTTGGAACTACGCATGGCCAACGTGGAGTTCATCACCGGAGTGGAATACCAGGAAATCACCGACCGGGGCGTTCGTATCACCGTACCCACCCCGGAACCGAGTGGCCGTGCCGGGGCGGAAGGCGGCGGCGTGGCCCTGGAAACCCCACGAACGGAAACCCTGGTTGAGGTGGACACGGTAGTGCTGTGCGCGGGACAGGAATCCCGCAATGAGCTGGCCGTGGAGCTGGCGGATGACTCTCGGCCCGTGCACGTGATCGGCGGAGCGGACGTAGCTGCCGAATTGGACGCCAAGCGAGCCATCAAACAGGCAGTGGAACTGGCAGCGGCCCTGCCCTGAGTCGATGTCGATCGACAAATCAGGGCAGAGCCGCGGCTCTCAACGCTCCGGTGAGCGGTGAGAACTAGTTGTTGCTGTTCACCGTGCCGGTGTTGGCGTCCACGTAGTAAGTGGCGTCGTTGTCGTTGATGTCCAGCTCGACCTCCCAGTTGAGGGTTCCGTTGTCCTCATCGAGGGAGGCGTCATCAAACAACACGGTGCCATCCTGCGATGACGCTTCATCGAAGACACTCTCGATGGCTTCCTTGATCGAAATGGATGCCTTGCCCAGCTCGTCCGTATCCTCCTGGTCCGGCGTACCGTCTTCCCGCTCTTCGGTGATGTTCTCACCCGCGCCGTCCAGAGTGACCTCGTGCTTGGTGTCATCCTGGATCACGTCAGCCTCGAACACGTCTTCGCGGCGGTCATAATCGAGTTCCACCACGTCACCGCCTTCGTACTTGGCGAGCAGGGTGTCAACGGCGGCCAGCGATGCAGCCTGCCCACCGTTCTCGTCGCTTGCCGCTGCGGAGCCCGAAGAGTCCTCGGTGGGTGTGGAAGCCTGACCGTCGCTGGGATCGTCGGTGATCTCCGCGGTGGACTCGTTCTCGGGAACCGCGGCCGTGGTCTCGGCGGGTGCCTCGGCAGCGGGTTCGTTGTTATCCCCTCCGCAGCCGGTGAGCAGGAGCGCACCGATCACAGCGGAGGAACTCAGGGTCAGAATTTTCTCAGTGTGCTTCATGATTCAATTATCCTCCTTGCCCGCTATGTGGCGGAAGATTTCACACGCGACTTCGCTCCGAATGAAAGCCATCTTCCCCCTCGCGGCTTTTCACCGGCCACTCAGCCACGGTGTCTACTATTCTGGGGACTACTCAGCGTCACACGCCTGCCTTTCTCCGGTTGGCGCGCACACGACAACGCCACGGATTGGCGCGGAAGGAGGCGGCAGTGGGTTTTTGGACCGGTTTGGAAAGCGGTATCGAAAAGGCCGTACGCACCGCTTTCACCGCGGGTTCCCGTAAGCGGGTAGAAGCAGTGGAGATCGCAAGCGCCCTGCGCCGTGAACTTGATCAGGAATCGTTCACCATCTCCGGGGGCCGCACCATGGCTCCCAACGTTTTCACCGTGCAGTTCTCCGACGACGATTTCCCTCGTGCCCAAGAATGGGGCACCCAATTGGCCGAAGAATTGTGCGATGTAATCATTCGTCATGCCAGGTCACAGGCGTATACGTTGCAGGGCGCGGTTCGGGTCAGCTTCATTCGCAACCCTGACCTCGAGACCGGGGAATTCCAGATCGTGTCCTCGTCCGAACGCACGGATACCGGACCCGGGGCGGGCAGCTCCGCCGGAGCGGCGTCGGCCTCCGTGCAGGCGCCGGAACCGCCGCCCGCACCTCGCCAGGAGCCTCACTCTGCCCCGTTCGACGCCGCAGCATCCCCCGCGCCGCGCCCCGAGCCTCAATCCCCGGTGGGCTATGTTCCCGTGATCGAGGTCAGCGGCGAGCGTTTCTCACTGAACGCCCCGAGCGTGAGCGTGGGCCGCTCCACGGAGGCGGACATCACGGTGGAAGACACCGGCGTATCCCGCAAGCACTTGGAAATCCGTCAACAAGGCCAGCACTACGTAGCCGTGGATCTCGGTTCGACCAACGGTTCCTACGTTGACGGTGAACGCGTGCAGGGTCGCGCCGAGTTGGTCAACGGATCCGTGATTACCATGGGTCGAACCCGTTTGGTGTTCCGGTTGCTAGTCCCCAAGGAAGGGCGCTGACGTGTCTGAACTGACCATCACGCTGTTACGCTTTGGGTTCTTGGCGTTACTGTGGATCTTTATTTTCGCCGTGATCGCTTCCCAGGCCCGCGACCTGGCTGTCGGCAACAGGGCCCGCGCGGCAGTGGACAGCGCCCGTAAAAAGCGCGGGGCCCGCAAGGATCGCCCGGCCAAACAACCGGCGGGCAGCGGACCCGCCCCCACCACCACCGGTGGCACTCGGCACCGCCCCCAGAATCTGATGATCATCGACGGGCCCCTTGCCGGAAGCAGCTTTCAGCTCGGCTCCGCACCCGTTCTTCTGGGCCGTTCCAACGAGGCCACGGTTCCCCTCGAGGACGACTACGCTTCTGGCCGCCACGCCCGACTTTTCCCCCAGGGATCTCGCTGGTTCCTCGAGGACCTGGGTTCCACCAACGGTACGTTCGTTCAAGGCCAGCAACTCACGCGAGCGGCAGCTGTTGAACCGGGCGTTCAGTTCAAGGTGGGGCGTACCGTCATGGAACTGAGGCACTAACCCATGCCCATTGCTTTCCGTTTTGCCGCACGCTCAGACGTCGGCCGGATCCGTTCCAAGAACGACGATTCCGCGTACGCGGGTCGATACCTGGCCGTGGTCGCTGACGGTATGGGTGGTCACGTGGGCGGCGACGTCGCATCGGCGTCCGCCGTGATCGACCTGACCCACCTGGATCACGCGGGCCACGATGGCGAGGCCGAAACAGTCCTGGCGGACGAGATCCAGAACGCCAACCAGAACCTGGCCAAGCTGGTCCAGACCAATCCCCGTCTGGGCGGCATGGGAACCACCGTGACGTCTCTGCTGATCGACGGCGACACGATCTCCGTGGCCCACATCGGGGACTCCCGCGCTTACCGCTGGTCCGAGACCCAGGGTTTCAGCCAGGTCACTACGGACCACACGTTTGTCCAGCGGCTCATCGACGAGGGCCGGTTGCGCCCTGAAGAAGCCGAGAGCCACCCCCACAAGAACGTGCTCATGCGCGTTTTGGGTGACGTGGATGCCTCCCCTGAACTCGAAGTGCAAACCCTGACCCCCGAGGTGGGCGAACGGTGGTTGCTGTGCTCGGACGGCCTCAACGCGGTGGTCAACTCCCAAACCATTGAATCGATCATGCGTTCCACCGGGGACCTCAACCAGATTGCGAACTCCCTGGTGGAACTCACCCTGGACCGAGGCGCGCCGGACAACGTGACCGTGGTCGTGGCAGAAATCCAGGAGATCCCCCAGGGAAGCGAACCGGCCCCCACCACCGGGGAGACCGTGGGTGCCATCCCCGATGACAGCCGCACCTCGGACGAACAACTGGCCGATGAAGAGCTGTGGAACTCCAGTCTCGACTCGCCCGTGGCCGGTGCAGGTTATTCGGACAATCACCGCACCCCTGAGGAAACCAAGGAGTCCTCGGCGGCTGCGCTGCGCAGGGACCTTTCAGAACGACCCCACCTGCTGGTGGGCGCGGCGGCCAATGCCACCCAGACCGGCAGGATCCCCACGGTCACGGACTCCGTGGCCCAGCGCCGGGCCACCCTGTTGCGCACCTCCACCTTGGACGTCCCCTCGGACCCTGATGAAGTCCGCAACGCCCTGTTCGGTGAGCGGAGCCAGCGCAAGGGTGGCAAGCGGCGTCGTGCATTACTCATCGGAATCGTGGGGCTCGCAGCACTGGCGCTGCTACTCGGCGGATGGGCCGCCAAATCCTGGACCTCCTCGCAGTACTACGTGGGTGAGAACGAGGGCAAGGTGGCCATCTACAACGGCGTCTCCCAGAGCCTGGGCCCCATCAGCCTGAGCGATCTGGACAGCACCACGACCATAGAGGTGGACAACCTACCCAATTACGTCCAGGAGCGGGTGCGCGGAACCATTCCCGCGGGTAGCCACCAAGAGGCCGAACGCATCGTGAACGAGCTTGCCTCCGATGAAGACGACAGCCCGAGCCCCCAGCCCACCGGGCGCGTCACGGTGATCACTCCGACCCCGGAGGACCCTCGCTCGCCGTCGGCCACTCCCGAGACCACCGAGGGTGATGGATCGTGAGCAATACCGTAACGAACGCTCCCTCCAATGCGCCCGAGGAACAGGTCAAGCCCAAGCCCCGGCGGATCACCGAGCTACTTCTGTTGCTCGTGGCCCTGGCCATCGGAATCGGCGCGAACATCATGGTGGACCCCGATCAGCTCACCGAGGACCCGGCCCGCATCATCACCAGCGGCGCGGTTCTCGCCGGTGGCGGTCTCCTGATTCACGTGGTGCTGTGGATCCGAGCTCGCCACGCGGACCCCTATTTACTGCCCATCGCCGTGACGCTCAACGGGCTGGGCCTGGCGATGATCCACCGCATCGACCTGTCCACGGGCCAGACGGCATCCGACACCCAGGTGGTCTGGACCGGTCTGGCCATGGTCGTTGCCTGCGCGGTGCTCTGGTTCCTCAAGGACCACCGCCGTCTCCGCCAGATCACCTACATTTCTCTTCTGTTGTCCGCGTTGCTCCTGCTCCTGCCGATGGTCCCGGGCCTGGGCGTGGAGATCAACGGCGCCCGTTTGTGGATCTCCGTGGCCGGGCGCACTTTCCAGCCCGGTGAAATCGCGAAGATCACGCTGGCCATCTTCTTCGCCGGCTACCTGTCCACCAACCGCGACCTGATCATGCTGGCCGGCCGCAAGATCGGCCCGGTACGACTGCCGCGTTTCAAGGACATCGCACCGATGTTCGCCGCGTGGTTGATCGCCATTGGTGTCCTGGTGCTGCAGCGTGACCTGGGCACCGCGATCCTCTTCTTCGGGCTGTTCCTGGTCATGATCTATCTGGCCACCGGCCGCATGGGATGGATCGTCCTGGGCGTGGGCCTGATGGTGGTGGGCGGTTTCGTGGCGAGTCGCATCTTCTCCCACGTGAGCCTGCGCCTGGATTCCTGGCTCAACGCCTTTGAGCCCGAGGTCTACAACCGCTCTCCAGGTG
>JAKDKI010000221.1 GCA_030453435.1 Kocuria sp. | reverse complement strand
CCGCGGATCAGCTCATGGCTCGCGACGGACGTGTCTGGAGGCGACCGTGATCGTACAAATGGAAAACACCACAACCTCGATCATCGAGAAGAAACTGCATTCGCTGCGGGATGAGTACGGTGTGGTCACGCTCGGACGTGTGCTGACGCTGGTGATCCTGGCCCGCGCGGGGCACTCGGAAATGGCGATCGAGGCCGCAAACTTCGCGAGTCATGAACACCCTTGCCGCATCATCGTGCACGTGGCCCACTCCGCGAACGAGGCCACCCGCCTGGACGGTCAGCTGCGCATGGGCGGGGACGCCGGTGCCTCGGAAGTGATCATCCTGCACGGCTACGGCGAACTCGCCGAACCCACCGAGACGTTGATCTCTGCGCTGCTCTTGCCGGACGCGCCCATTGTGGCCTGGTGGCCCCACGAATTCCCGGACTCCCCCGGTGACTCGTCGATCGGCAAGATTGCGCACCGCCGCATCACCGATTCCTCGCGCGCGGACGACCCTTTCAAGTCACTTCGGCAACTGTCTCAGCAGTACCGGCCCGGTGATACGGACCTGGCATGGACGCGCATCACCAGCTGGCGCATCCAACTCGCCGCCGTATTCGATCAGATCGGTTCGGTGCCGGTTCGCGAAGTCGTGGTGGAGGGCGCTGAGCGCTCCCCCTCAGTGGTGCTCATGGGCGTGTGGCTGGCCAATGCCCTGGGCTGCGAGGCCAAGTTCATCACCCAGAACGAGCGCCCCGGCATGGACCGAGTCACCCTGGTCACCGACGAGGGGCCCATTCAGCTGCACCGGCCCGGCAGCACGGTGGCCGTCCTCACGCAGCCCGGTCAACCCGATCAGCAGATCGCCATGCCGGTGCGAGATCTCAATGTGTGCTTGGCCGAAGAACTGCGTCGGTTGGACCCGGACGAGGTCTACGGCGATGTCATCACCAAGGCCCTGGTGACTGCACGGCTGGAAGAAGCCGTCGAAGAAGCAATGGATGGAGAGGTGTCCCCGTGAACCACGCCCGCATTGTCCCCCACGGCAGCCAGGAGCAGCTCGCCCAGGAGACCTCCCGCCGAATCATCACGGTCCTGGAACAGGCCCAGGACAAGCGCGGCGAGGCCACCCTCGTTCTCACCGGCGGCAGCATGGGAAACAAGGTGATCCAGGCGGTCGCCAACGATCCCGATTCCGCCTTGGTGGACTGGTCACGCGTCAACATTTGGTGGTCGGACGAACGTTTTGTGCCCGGCTCCGATTCCGAGCGCAACGGTGTCCAGGCCGCCGACGCCGCCCAGGGCCAATTGGATCTGGAATGGGACCGGATTCACCCCATCGCCGCCTCGGACGAGATGGCCACCGCGGAGGAAGCCGCCGCCGACTACCGTGAAGAACTCGCCACCGCCGCACAGCAAGAGGGCCTGGACGGTGAATTGCCTCGCTTCGACCTGGCACTGCTCAGCCTGGGTCCGGACACCCACGTGGCCTCCCTGTTCCCGGGACGCAACGAAGTGACGGTCACCAACACCCCCGTCCTGGCCGTCAACGACTCCCCCAAGCCACCTCCCACGCGTGTGACCATGAGCCTGACCGCGATCAACTCTGCGGATCGAGTGTGGTTGTTGGTTGCAGGCAGTGCCAAGGCCGAAGCCCTCGCCGCGATCCGCGATCCCGAGGCCACCCCTCAGTCCGCCCCCGGCAGCGCCGTGCGCGGCACGGAGGAAACCCTGCTTCTCGTCACGGAAGACGCTCTCCCGGGCCTCCCCCAGGATCCCGAGGGCTGATCAGCTGCCCACGACGGCACATGCCCTGCATGCCCCCCCGCATGTCCCGCGCACTCTGAGTGTCGCCGGGACCCTTCAACGCACCTGAGGTGTCGGTAGAACCCTTTCGGAGACTCAGAAGGGTCCTACCGGTACCTCAGACGTCATCGAGGGTCCCACCGCCGCGAGGGAGATACGTGTTAAACGCGCAAGGCCCGGAGATCGGAATCTCCGGGCCTTGGCCATGTTGCCGATGATCAGACCATCGGGGGCGCGAACCGCAACGAGAGGGCGTACCCAACGATGGCAAGAACCCACACGATAGCCAGAATGGTGGTCATGCGGACCACATTCTTCTGGGCGGCGCCCGAGGTGTTGAGGGATTGGGTCATGCCGCCGCCGAACATGTCGGACAGGCCGCCGCCCTTGCCCTTGTTGAGCAGGACGAACATGATGCACAGGATGCTGGTGACCACAATGACCACTTGCAGAACAAGCTGCAGGATCTCCACGTAAAGCCTCAATTCCTCGGGAGTCGCTGATCGACCGTAGGAGCGCCGCGGAGTCTCACCGCGGATCGCTCACTGGAATGTCTAGTTGCTGAGCAGATGCTGCTCGAACCGTGCAATCTTAGCAAACTCCTCGGCGTCCAGGCTGGCGCCGCCTACCAGGGCACCGTCCACGTCTGCACCGCCCAAGATGTTCGCCACGTTGGAGGACTTCACGGAGCCGCCGTAGAGAATGCGGGTGGCCTGCGCGAAGTCCTCGCTGTAAAGCTTGCCGAGTTCCTCACGAATGGCCGCCGCCATTTCCTGGGCATCCTCCGGGCCGGCCACTTCACCGGTGCCGATGGCCCACACAGGCTCATAGGCAACAACCAAGCCCTCGAGTTCCTTCTCGTTGAGCTCGGCCAGACTGCCGCGCAGCTGCTCCAGGGTGAAGGCCACGTGATTTCCGGCCTGACGCTCGTCCAGGCCCTCGCCGATGCAGAGCATGGGAGTCAGCTTGTGACGGATGGCGGCGCGCACCTTGTCGCGGCACAGCTCATCCGACTCGTGGTGAATGGTGCGGCGCTCGGAGTGGCCGATCAGAGCGTACGTGCAGTCCAGCTTGGCCAGGAACTCACCGGAGATATCACCGGTGTAGGCACCCGAATCCTGATCCGAGAGGTCCTGGGCGCCATACACGATCTGCAGCCCGTCCCCGTCGACCAGCGACTGCACCGAACGCAGGTCGGTGAACGGCGGGAACACGGCGACCTCCACGCGCTTGAAGTCGTGCTTGGCGTCCTTGAGGGTCCACGCAAGCTTCTGCAACAGAGCGATGCCCTGCGCGTGGTCCATGTTCATCTTCCAGTTGCCCGCAATCAACGGCGTGCGGTCGAAGTTTCCATCGGTCTTACTGGTCATAGCTTCTCCTTCGAATAAAACCACGCGGAGCCCGTGCCGTAACACAGGCCCCGCGCGGCACTCACGTTCTCGGTGTGGGGATGGCTCAGGCGCCCAGGGCCACCACGCCCGGAAGCTCCTTGCCCTCGATGAACTCGAGGGATGCGCCACCACCGGTGGAAATGTGCCCGAACTGGTCATCGCTGTAGCCCAGGTTGCGCACGGCGGATGCGGAGTCACCGCCGCCGATCACGCTCATGGCATCCGAGGAGACCAGTGCGTCCGCAACGGCCTTGGTGCCGTTGGCGAAGGCCGCCATCTCGAACACGCCCACGGGACCGTTCCAGAACACGGTCTTGGCGGACTTGATCTTGTCCGCGAAGATCTTGGCGGACTCGGGACCGATGTCCAGACCCAGACCGGAATCGCCGATCTCGCCACCTTCGATGTCCTCGACCGGACGGACCTCGTTCTGGGCGTCCTTGTCGAACTTGGCTGCGTAGACCACGTCCACGGGCAGAACGATCTCCGTGCCGGCGGCTTCTGCCTTGTCCAGGTAACCCTTGACGGTCTCGATCTGGTCCTTCTCGAGCAGGGAGCCGCCCACGGAGTAGCCCTGAGCCGCGAGGAAAGTGAAGACCATGCCGCCGCCGATGAGCAAGGAGTCGGCTTTGCCGATCAGGTTTTCGATCACGGCCAGCTTGTCCGACACCTTGGAACCACCCATGACCACCACGAAGGGGCGCTCCGGGTCGGAAATAACCTTCTTGAGAACGTCGACTTCCTTCTTCACCAGATCCCCGAGGTATCCCGGCAGCTTCTGGGCGATGTCGTACACGGAGGCGTGCTTGCGGTGAACCGCACCGAAGGCATCGTCAACGTAGGCACCGTTGTCTCCGGTGAGTGCGGCGAGCTCCGCGGCGAACTCCTGACGCTCGGCGTCGTCCTTGGAGGTCTCGCGAGCGTCGTAGCGGACGTTCTCGATCACCAGGATCTCACCGTCCTGGAGGGCTTCCGCCTTGGCCTGTGCGTCCTGGCCGACCACATCGGTCGCGACCTTGACTGCCACCTCGGAGAGTTCATCCAGCTTCTGTGCGGCCGGGGCGATCGAGTACTTGGGATCGACCTGACCCTTGGGGCGTCCCAGGTGGGCCATGACAATCACTCGGGCGCCGGCCTTGGCCAGTTTGGTGAGCACGGGCAACGAGGCGCGCACGCGGCCGTCGTCGGTCACGGTGGTGCCGTCCAGTG